>JABMMH010000353.1 GCA_013205645.1 Polaromonas sp.
AAGTGGAATTGACCTTAACCGCGCCGGAACACCGCTCTTGGAAATCGTCACCGAACCCGACATGCGCTGTAGCGCCGAGGCTGTGGCCTATGCCAAAGAGCTGCACAAAATCGTCACTTGGATTGGCATTTGCGACGGCAACATGCAAGAAGGCAGTTTCCGTTGCGACGCCAATGTGTCGGTGCGCAAACCCGGCACAGAACTCGGCACGCGGCGCGAGATCAAAAACCTGAACAGCTTCAAGTTCATGCAGCAAGCGATGGACTACGAAGTGCGCTGGCAGATCGAGCAGATCGAAGACGGCCACACGATTCAACAGGCCACCGTGCTGTTTGACCCGGACACCGGCGAGACGCGCAGCATGCGCAGCAAAGAAGACGCCGCCGATTACCGTTACTTTCCTGACCCCGATTTGCCGCCGCTGATGATTGATCGCGAGTGGGTCGAGCGCACCCGCAACGAGATGAGCGAGCTGCCGCGCGTGATGGCCGAACGCTTTGTGCAAAGCCACGGCTTGTCGGACTACGATGCCGGCCAGCTGACACAGAGCAAAGCGATTGCCGCTTATTTTGAAACGACCGTGGCGGCTTGCGGCCAGCCCAAATTGGCCAGCAACTGGGTCATGGGCGAACTCTCGCGCCGGCTCAACGCTGAAGACAAAACGGTCGAATCTTCATCGGTGAGCGCCGCCCAACTGGGTCTGTTGATCACCCGCATCGCCGACGGCACGCTGTCGAACAACACGGCACGCCAAGTGTTCGACGCACTGTGGACGGGTGAAGGCCAAGACGTCGACGCGCTGATCGACGTCAAAGGACTGAAGCAGATGAACGACAGCGGTGAGCTGGAAAGAATTATCGACGACGTGCTGGCAGCCAATGCCAAAAACGTCGAAGAGATTCGCGCAGGCAACACCAAAGCCTTCAACGCGCTGGTCGGTCAAGCCATGAAGGCGACCAAGGGCAAAGCCAACCCCGCGCAGGTGAATGAGTTGCTGAAAAAGAAGCTGGGCTGAAGCCCAGCCGACGGCCCGCTTTAGACCCCAGCCACGATACCGTGGCTGCGCGGATCGACGGCACCCTCAATGACACCGTTCGGGTGCCGCACCAAGGCGCCGGCGTGGCCCATGGTGTCGCTGAAAGCCTCGTCGAGCAGCTCAACTTGGTGCCCAGCATCTTTCAGCGCTTGCACCAGCACAGGGTCAAACCGGCTTTCGAGCTTCAGGCTGGTACTGACGTCACCCCACGTGCGGCCCAACAACCAGCGCGGCGCCGTGACGGCTTGCTGCAGACTCTGGCCAAAGCGGGCATAGCGGGTGAAAACCATCGCCTGCGTTTGCGGCTGACCTTCACCACCCATGGTGCCGTAAGGCATGACGCGGCCGTCGTCGAACAGCGCCATCGACGGATTCAGCGTGTGGAACGGCTTGCGGCCGGGTTCCAGCGTATTCAGCGCTGCCGGATCGAGTGAAAAACTGGTGCCGCGGTTTTGCCAGGCAATGCCCGTGTCTTGCAGCACCACGCCGGAGCCAAACTCCCAGTAGACACTTTGAATGAAACTAACCGAGCGACCTGCGCTGTCAACAGCCCCCATCCAGATGGTATCGCCAGGGGCTGCCGTGTCAGGCCAAGGCAAGGCTTTTTGCGGATCAATCTGCGCGGCCAGCGCATCCAATGCGCTGACCTCCAAAAAGCTTTGCGGATCGGCAGGCAGGCGCCGCGGGTCGGTGACCACGCGCTCGCGCACCCGAAAGGCACGCTTGGTCGCTTCAACCAAACCATGCACGTAGGCAAAGCCTTCGCCTTCGTTCACACCCAGACGCTCGAACAGGCCGAGGATCATCAGCGCGGCCAAGCCTTGCGTGGGCGGTGGCAGGTTGTAAACCGTGCAATCTTTCAGCCGCACCGCCAGAGGCACCACCACTTGGGCGTGATACGCCGCCAAGTCAGTGGTGCGCACAGGACTGCCGACGCGCGCAAGTTCAGCACCGATGCGCTGCGCCACGCTGCCCCGGTAAAAGTCATCGAGGCCGCGCTCGGCCAAGGTGGCCAGCGTGTTTCCCAGCGCCGGCTGTTTCAGCAAATGACCTGCGGCGGGTGGCAGGCCGTCGACCAAGTAGGTCTGCGCGAAACCGGGCGCACCTTGCAAGCCGTCGAGTTTTTGCGCCGTCAGTTCCGACTGGCTGGCGGTCACCACCACGCCTTCATAGGCGTGGCGAATAGCGTCGGCCAGCAAGCGCTTAAGCGGCAGCGCTTGGCCCCAAGGCGCGGCCACTTCCAGCGCCTTGGCCCAGCCGCCCACGGTGCCAGCGACCGTGAGCGCGGCCTTCGGGCCACGCGCAGGAATCGCCTCATGCCCGGCGTAATAAGCACGGTCGGCCAGCGCCGCCGCAAAGCCGCAAGCGTCAATCGCCACCGGGGCTTTGCCGGGTTCGTGAATAAGCCAGAAGCCATCGCCGCCGATCGAATTCATGTGGGGATAAACCACCGCGATGGCCGCCGCAGCGGCCACCATCGCTTCGACCGCATTACCGCCGTCTTTGAGCACATCGCGGCCGGCTTGCGCGGCCAGATGGTGTGGTGCCACGTGCATACCGCCCACAGCAGAAAGTGTATGAAGCATTTGTTTTTTCGTTTAAAAAGTCGTTTACCAGCCAATCACCTTGGGCAACCAGAGCGCTATTTGTGGGTAAAAGAAGACTAGCACCAACGCCACACCTTGCATGCACAAGAAGGGGACTACACCTTTGTAAATGTCCTTGATGCTGATTTCAGGCGGCGCCACCCCTTTGAGATAAAACAGCGCCCAGCCGAAAGGTGGCGTCAAGAAAGAGGACTGCAGGTTGACGGTGATCAGCATGGCCAGCCAGACCGGATCAACGCCCTGCGCTAAAAGCACCGGCAAAAACAATGGCACGGCGATATAGCTGATCTCGATCCATTCGATGAAAAAGCCAAGTATGAAAATGATTCCCATCATGAACCAGATGTCACTGTTGACGCCTCCAGGCAGCAGGTCAAACATGTGCGTGATCAGGTCTTCACCATGCAGACCGCGAAACGACAGCGCAAATACCTGCGCCATCATCAAGATGAACATCATGACGGCTGTGATCTTGCTGGTTTCCAGCGCCACCTGCTTCAATACGGCAAAGCGAAAACGGCCCGACAACACGGTGATCAGAACCGACACGACGGCGCCCATAGAGGCGGCCTCGGTGGGTGCGGCCACACCGCCAACGATGGAACCCAGCACCGCCACCACCAGCAAGATCGGCGGCACCACCACTTTGCAAAAACGCACCCAAAGCTCCCGGCGACTGACCAAATTGCGCTCAGCCAGCGGAATCGGTGGCATCAGATCTGGGTTCATCATGCCGCGCACCAGCAGGTAAATGATGTAGACCGCGGCCAGCAACATGCCCGGGCCGACAGCGGCCGCAAACAAGGTGCCAACGGACAACTGCATGATGTCTGAGAGCAGGATCAGAATCAGGCTGGGTGGAATGATTTGCCCCAGCGTGCCCGAAGCGCAGATCATGCCGCAGGCCAGGCTTTTGTCATAGCCGCGCCGGATCAAGGTGGGCAAACTCAACAAGCCCAACGTGATGACGGTGGCGCCGACGATGCCGGTGGTGGCCCCCATCAGCACACCGAACAAGATGATGCCCACCCCCATGCCGCCGCGCAGGCCGCCTGCAATATGGCCCATGACGTCGAGCAAGTCGTCGGCCAAGCGTGACTTTTCAAGCATCACGCCCATGAACACGAAAAGTGGAATCGACATCCACTGGTAGCCGGCGACGATGCCATACACCCGCGCTGGCAACAAGTTGAACAGCGAATCGCCAAAGCCCAGGTAACCAAAAACAAAACCCACGGTGGCCAGCGTGGTGGCCACCGGCACGCCAATCATCAGCATCACGAAGAAAGCCGCCAACATCAAGAGGGCGTAGGTCTGCGGTTCAAACATGGTGACCTCCTGCCGGCTGCGAACGTTCGAGCACCAAGCGCAACAAGGCGCCGATGGATTGCAGTGTCAACAAGCCATAACCCAGAGGGATCAGACCCTTGACGACCCAGCGATACCGAAACCCACCTGGGTCAGCCGACTGCTCGTCGATGGAATAGGACTGGCCCACATAAGCCAGCGACAACTTCAGGAAAATCAGCGACACCAGCAAAATAAGCACCACGGAGACCACGTCAACGATGAACTTTTTACGCGCCGAAAACCCCGCATAAAAAAGATCAACCCGCACGTTGTCGCCCTGCTGGATGGCGTAGCTCATCCCGAGCAAGATCATGGCAGCGAGCAAGTGCCACTCCAGCTCCTGAGCCCAGATCGAGCCAAAACTGAAGGCATACCGCAACAGGACATTGAGCGCGACCAGTCCAATCATGGACAAGGCCACCCAAAGGGTAGCCTTGCCAATTTTGTTGATCAACGACTCAATGCCCGTCAAAAGGACGGACATTGTTTTAAACATGCCAGACTTTCCGATCAGCCGCGTACTTTGGTGTGGTACGCCTCTTCGCTGATCTCAGACCAGCGGTCGAACTTGGCCTTGAACGCCATGTAGGAGTCGTGCACTTTCTTGGTCATCGGGTCTTTGGCGACGGCTTCAGCCAGCACCTTGTTGGTTTCGGCGCGCAGCGCGGCAATGACGCTGTCCGGCAGCGGCTTGGCGACCACCTTCTGGTTTTTGATCAAGTCGTCCATCGCCTCCGAGTTAGCTTTCTGGCACCACGCCTCGCTGATGACGTTGCAAGCCGCCGAAGCGTTTTGCACAATGGCTTGCAGATCTTTCGGCAACTTGTCCCACGCGGCTTTGTTGATCAGCAGCTCAGACACCGTGGCTGATTCGTGCCAGCCCGTGGTGTAATAATATTTGGCCGCCTTATGCAAGCCGAGGCGACGATCTTGAAACGGGCCGACGAACTCAGCAGCATCAATCACGCCACGCTCAAGCGCCGGGAAAATCTCACCACCCGGCAGAACCTTCACGTCAACGCCGAGGTTGGCGTAAACCTTGCCGGCCAAGCCCGGAATACGCATCTTCAAGCCCTTGAGATCGGCGACGGTCTTGATTTCTTTTTTGAACCAACCGGTCATCTGCACGCCGGTGTTGCCGCAGGGCATTGCGACCATACCAAACGGTGCATACACCTCGTTCCACAGATCGATGCCACCGCCGTCATAAAGCCAACCATTCACGCCTTGAAAGTTCATGCCAAACGGCACGGCGGTGAAGTACTGCGCCGCGAAAGTTTTGCCCGTCCAAAAGTAGCTATTGGCGTGGTTCATTTCCACCGTGCCAGCGCGCACTGCATCAAACCCTTCAAAAGCTGGAATCAGTTCACCGGCGCCGTAGACCTGTATGTTCAGGCGGCCATCTGACATCTCCTTGATGCGTTTGGCCAAATCGGTCGCGCTGCCGGGGCCATCCATGTAAAAGGGAGAGCCCTTGCCGTAGGCGCTGGTCATCTTCCAGTTGAAGACGCCCTTGGACTGAGCGCTGACGACGGCCGGTGCGGCCAAAACGCTGCCAGCGATGGCGGCACGGGTGAGAAAGTTGCGGCGGACCAAGGTCATGAGGGAACTCCAGTTGGATTACCAGTAAATCGCCGCAAAAACACTTAAATCGTTTTTAACGACGTCTTGCTTTGTAACAGCAAACCCCGTGCCAACTTCTGTTAATTCCTTTTAATTTCGGACCAATGGCTTGATCCAGGTCAATTTTTCAAAATTGACTGCCCGAAGTGAAGGACGTCAGCCCCCGTCAGCAGCTTTTCCCGGGCACTGCAAGGATAACTTAGCGCTAAAAAATCCACATAGCCGCCGAACCTGAATCCCAATCATGCAGTCGCACCAATATGGAGCAAGCACGGTAAATGATCGGCTGATCGACGCCACAGCATCCTCAGCTTGCCTGCACCCCGTAGCGCTCCCGATACGCCTGCACACGCACCAAATGCTCGCCCATCTCGTTGCCCGGCTGGGTCGTCAAAAAGGCCAGCAAATCCGACAACTCGGCAATGGCGCAGACCTGCAAACCTTCGTTCGAGCGCACATATTGCACGGCGCTGTAGGGCACGTCTTTGATGCTGCCGTCGGCCTGGGTTTCAGTCGCCATTTCTTGCCGGTCCAAGGCAATCACCACGGCGTGAGGAATCGCGCCAGCGGCTTTGATCAGCGCAATCGATTCACGCGCGGCGGTGCCGGCGCTCATCACATCGTCGACGATCAAGACCCTGCCTTGCAGCGGTGCGCCGACCAAGCTGCCGCCTTCGCCGTGGTCTTTGACTTCTTTGCGGTTGTAGGCAAAGGGCACGTTTTTACCCAGCCGCGCCAGTTCAATGGCAACCGCCGCGCCGAGCGGAATACCTTTGTAGGCGGGGCCGAAGATCATGTCGAACTCAATGCCGCTGGACACCAAACGCTTGGCGTAGAAGCTGGCGAGGCGTCCGAGCTTGGCGCCGTCGTCAAACAAACCGGCGTTGAAAAAGTAAGGACTCATGCGCCCGGCCTTGGTTTTGAACTCACCGAATTTGAGCACGCCGCAATCCAGCGAGAATTGCACAAACTCTTGGGCCAACATGTCGTTGGCCACCTTACTTGTCGTCATGGGAAATTCCTTGTTCAAACTCACCAGCCTCAACCTCAATGGCATCCGCTCCGCCACCAGCAAAGGCGTGGAAGCTTGGCTCGAAAAAGCCAAGCCCGATTGTATTTGCGTGCAAGAGATCAAAGCCCAAGCCCCAGACATGGCCGGCCGTTTTGAATCGCTAGCGGGGCTCAAAGGACATTTCCAGTTCGCCGAAAAAAAAGGCTACTCAGGCGTCGGCGTCTACACCCGCCACGAGCCGAGCGACGTCATCGTCGGCTACGGCTCCGACGAATTCAACGCTGAAGGCCGCTATGTGGAGTTGCGTTTTGACCGGCCGGGTCGCATGCACGCGCCCAAGTTGTCAATCATCAGCAGTTACTTTCCCAGCGGCTCGTCGGGCGAAGAACGGCAGGCCGCCAAGTTCCGCTTTTTGGCCGAAATGGCCCCGCACCTAGCGGCTCTCAAAAGCGACGGCCGCGAGCTCGTGCTGTGTGGCGACATCAACATCGCGCACCAAGAAATCGACCTGAAGAACTTCAAAGGCAACAAGAAAAACAGCGGCTTCACGCCCGAAGAACGCGCCTGGATGACCGCGCTCTTGCAATCCGCGGAGCAAGGCCCCTCGGAAGGCGGCGGCATGGTCGACGTCTACCGCCGCCTGCAACCGACCACCACCGACGCTTGCTACACCTGGTGGAGCAACCGCGGTCAAGCCTATGCCAAGAACGTGGGCTGGCGGCTCGACTACCACTTGGCGACACCGGCCTTGGCATCCTTGGCGCGTACCGAAGCGATTTACAAAGACGAGAAGTTTTCGGACCATGCACCGATCACGATTGAGTACGACTTCGCGCTTTGACGCCGCTCTCGTCTGAGGATTGAAGGCTAGGACGCTTTTTCTCGTACGCAGTCAAAGCACATTGCCCAGCGCAAAAATGCCTGAGACAGTCTTCAAATGTATATCTAAAGTTGCTATTTCTAGATAAAGTGACACACAATATGCCGCTTCAATAAAAATTAAAGGACCTCTCTCATGAGCAACCCCAAAGATCCGATGATCCCTGACGGCCGTGTCAATCCGATCCAGACCGACTACAAGGTGGGTCAGGACAACATCGTGATGAACATCGGTCCCTTCGGTTTGGACATCCACAACCGCGTCTTTGCCGTCTCCGGCCTGCTGGTGGTCGCGTTCGTGCTTCTGACGCTGATGTTCCAGACGCAAGTTGAACCACTGTTCACCAGCATGCGCGGCTGGCTGACCTCGAACCTCGACTGGTTCTTCATCAGCTCGGCCAACATCTTCGTCGTCGTCTGCCTTGGTATTGCAGTCTCTCCGCTAGGGCGGGTGCGGCTGGGCGGCACCGAGGCCAAGCCCGACTACACCTACCTGAGTTGGTTCTCGATGTTGTTCGCAGCAGGCATGGGCATCGGCCTGATGTTCTTCGGCGTGTCCGAGCCGCTGACGCACTTCGGGACTGCCATGGGCGGCACCGTCGTCGAGAACGGCGTGCGAACCGACTGGGCGCCGCTGGGCGCTGCTGCCGGTGACGCGGCCGGGGCCGCGCGTCTGGGCTTGGCGGCCACCATCTTCCATTGGGCGCTGCATCCTTGGGCGATCTACGCGGTGATCGCGCTCGGCCTGGCCTTGTTTTCATTCAACAAGGGATTGCCGTTGACCATGCGCAGCGTGTTCTACCCGCTGCTGGGCGAGCGCGTCTGGGGCTGGCCTGGCCACGTGATCGACATCTTGGCCGTCATCGCCACCATGTTTGGGCTGGCCACTTCGCTCGGCTTCGGCGCAGCCCAGGCCAGTGCCGGTCTGAACTTCCTGTTCGGTGTGCCGTTGGGCGCCACGACTCAGGTCGTGCTGGTGATCGCCATCACCGCCATCGCACTGGGATCGGTATTGGCCGGTCTGGACGCCGGCGTCAAGCGCCTGTCCGAGATCAACATGATCTTGGCGCTGCTGCTGCTGGTTTTCGTGATTGCAGTGGGCCCGACGATGGCCGTGCTGGGCGGCTTGGTCAACAGCTTGGGCGCCTACCTGCAGTACCTTCCCGCGTTGTCGAACCCGATCAACCGCGAAGACGCCAATTTCGTGCAGGGCTGGACGGCCTTCTACTGGGCTTGGTGGATCAGCTGGTCGCCGTTCGTCGGCATGTTTATCGCGCGCGTCTCGCGCGGCCGCACAGTGCGCGAGTTCTTGGTCTCCGTGCTGATCGTGCCCTCACTGGCTTGCGTGGTGTGGATGGCAGTGTTTGGCGGCACGGCCATCACCCAAGTGATAAGCGATGGTTATCAGTCCGCAGTCAACGCCGACCTGCCCCTGCAGCTTTTCATGGTGCTGGACGCGCTGCCGCTGGCCCAGATCTCGTCCTTCATCGGTCTCGTGCTGGTGGTGGTGTTCTTCGTCACCTCGTCTGACTCTGGCTCGCTGGTCATCGATGTCATCGCATCGGGCGGCAAGGTCGACGCCCCTGTCCCGCAACGCGTGTTCTGGTGCACGCTGCAAGGCTTGGTCGCCATCGCACTGATCCTCGGCGGCGGACTCGGCGCGTTGCAGGCCATGGCGGTGTCTACCGGCCTGCCCTTCACCATCGTGCTGCTGGTGTCGGTCGTCTCCTTGATCAAGGGCTTGATGTCGGAGCCGCGCGGCCGCTGACGTGTCCAACCACCCACGGAGCAGGCATGCAAGTTGAACAGATCGAAATACTCGATTTTCTGCGCGGTCTGCCGGTTCTACAAGGTCTGCCCGAGGACGCGCTGCAACTTGCAGCAGCAGCCGTGGATGTTCGCTACCACCCTGCCGGCCAGCGCATTCTTGAGTTCGGTGACACAGCGCAGAACTGGTTCATCCTGCGCAGCGGTGCGGTCGAGGTCTACCGGCGCGACGGCAGCCTGTACAACCGACTGGCCGCCGGCGGTCACTTCGGCGAGTTCGGCCTGCTGCGTCACCGGCGCGTGCGCTTTCCAACAACCGCGCTTGAGGACTGCCTTGTTTACCTGATCCCTGAGCCGGTGTTCACCGAGCTGTTCGAGGCCTACCCGGACTTCGCCGATCAGGTTGAGATTGAGGACAACAGCCGCCTGCGCAGCGCGGTGCAAGGCCGTGACGGCAGCGGCGAAATCCTGACGGAGCCTGTTGAAACACTGGTCAGTCGTGCAGCGGTGATGGTCGACGGCAGCGCCAGCGCGCGAGATGCCGCCACACGCATGACCGACGAAGGGGTGTCGTGCCTGCTCGTCACCGCACCCAACGCGGACGCCGACGCGCCCGCGCAGCTGGTGGGCATCGTCACCGACCGCGACCTGCGCACGCGACTGATCGCCACCGGCTTGCCTTTTGACACGCCAGTGCAGCAACTGATGACGCCAACGCTGGTGTCTGTGCAGCACGAGCAGCGCGTGTCCGATGCTTGGCAGCAGATGCTGCGCCACAACGTGCACCATCTGCCGGTGCTCAAACAGGAACAACCGATCGGTGTCATCACGCTGTCCGACCTGATCCGCAACGAATCGAACCAGAGCGTCTACCTCGTCGGCCGCATCCTGCGCTGCAAGAACGTTGATGAGCTGGTCGCACTGGCCACCGATGTGCGGGCCTGCTTTCTGCAGCTGGCACAAGCCGAGACGCATGCGAAGCTGGTGGGCGTCACGACGTCGGCCCTGGGCCGCAGCTTCCAGCAGCGACTCCTTGAGCTGGCCGAGGCCGAACTCGGCCCACCGCCCGTGCGCTATTGCTTTCTCGCACTGGGCTCGGTGGCGCGCCAAGAGCAGCTCTTGGTGTCCGACCAAGACAACGCGCTGGTGCTGGCCAACGATTTCGACCCGGTCCGGCACGACGCCTATTTCAAGGCGCTGGCCACCCGCGTCAGCGACGGTCTGGACCTCTGCGGCTACCCTTATTGCACGGGCGGTGTGATGGCGACAAACGATGCCTGGCGCCAGCCCCTGAAAGTGTGGGAGCAGATCTTCACGCGCTGGATCGAACAGCCAACGGCGCAGGATTTGCTCAACAGCAGCATCTTCTTCGACCTCGACTGTGTCGCGGGACAGCCCGCGCTGATTGAGCGCCTGCGCCATCAAATCGCTCGCCAGGCCAAGGCCAGCCCGCGCTTCTTGGCCAGCATGGCGCGCAACGCGCTGCTGCGCACGCCGCCACTCGGATTTTTCAAGGGCTTCGTGATGGAGTCCGACGGCCGTCAAGCCAACACCATCAACCTGAAGCGGCGCGGCACTGCACCGCTGGTTGACTTGATTCGTGTCCATGCGCTGGCGGTGGGCTCGTCTGCGCGCAATTCATTCACCCGCATCAAAGACGTGACCGACGCCGGCATCCTGCCGCCTGGGCGGGGCCGGGACTTGGGTGCCGCACTGGCATTCATCTCGTCGGTCCGGATCCGCCACATGGCTGACGACCTGACCAGCGGACGCGAGCCCGACAACAGCATCGAGCCCGACAACTTATCGGACTTTGATCGTAAGAACCTGCGCGAAGCCTTCCTCGTGCTGGACGGCGCTCAACAGTTCCTGAAGTTTCGCTACCAGCCTGGCCGCACGAACTGAAGTCGGGCCCGCATGCTGCACCGGGATTTCCTCAAACCGCCGGCCCGTGCCGAGGCCTCAGCAGTTGCCACGCCGGACTGGCCACAACGCTTTCAGGCATTGGCCGCGACAACGCGCGATGTGCGGCTGCAGGCCTACTACGCGGCGGGCGTGCCGAGCGCTGATGCAGCGCTTTCGAGCGTGCCGATGGCCGCGCTGGACATCGAGACCACCGGCCTAGAGCCAGGCCGACACGAGATCGTCAGCATCGCCTTGGTGCCGATGAACCTGGCTCAGATCCAAAGCAGCGGCACCCGGCACTGGATCGTCAAGCCGCAAGGGGACTTGACGGCCGAGTCGGTGACTTTTCACGGCATCACGCATTCGCAGGTCGCGCAGGCACCTGACCTCGACACAGTGCTGCAGTCCCTGCTGACGGCAATGGCCGGCCGTGTGCTGGTCGTCCATTGCCGGGAGATTGAACGCGGCTTCCTGGATGCGGCG
>JABMMH010000354.1 GCA_013205645.1 Polaromonas sp.
AACCATGTCAGAGGCGCAAGTCGATGCTCTTTTGAGCGCGCCGCCGGATGACACACCGCTGGGCTTGCGCGATAAAGCCATGCTCGAATTGTTGTACGCCAGCGGGTTGCGGGTGAGTGAGCTGGTGGGCCTGAAAACTTTTCACCTCGGCATGAACGAAGGTGTATTACGCGTCATGGGCAAGGGCAACAAGGAGCGGCTGGTGCCGTTTGGTCAGGTGGCGCGGGAATGCATCGTGGCTTATTTAGCCGAAGCGCGGCCGGCCATTTTGGGCGGACAGCAAACCGATGATTTGTTTGTGACCGCGCGCGGCAGCGGCATGAGCAGGGTGATGTTTTGGATGTTGGTGAAAAAATACGCCCAGCTCGCAGGCATTCATTCGCCCTTGTCGCCGCACACCTTGCGCCATGCTTTTGCCACCCATTTGCTGAACCACGGCGCTGACCTGCGCGCCGTGCAAATGCTGCTGGGCCATGCCGATATTTCGACGACGACGATCTACACCCATGTGGCGCGTGAGCGCTTGAAAGCGATTCACGGGGAACACCATCCGCGCGGCTGATGCCGTGTTGCCCTAGGCTAGCGCCAAAGTTGTGCGGGCTTAGCCCAGCAATGCCAGCTCCTGCTCTTCAAAGCCAGCTGCGCGTCTGGCTGCGAGGTTGAACGGGCCTTTCAGCCGGGGTGCGCCGTATTGGGCGGCCAGCGCGGCGTAGGTGCTGATCGGGTCCAGCCCGCGTGCTTGGCACAGGTGGCGGTACCAGCGGTTGCCAATCAACACATGGCCGATTTCGTCGCGCAGGATGATGTCGATTATTTCGCCGCCGCGGCGGTCGCCGACTGAGATCAGTTTGTTGCGAACCGCCGGCGAGGCATCGAGCCCACGCGCCTCTAGCGTGCGCGGCACCAACGCCATGCGGGCCAGCACATCGCCGCGGGTTTTTTCGGCCATCTCCCACAAGCCGTTGTGCGCCGGAAAATCGCCGTAGGCATAACCGAGTTCGGCCAAGTGCGCGTGCAGCAGTTGAAAGTGCAGGGCTTCCTCACGCGCAACCTGCAGCCAGTCGAGGTAGAAGGCTTCGGGCATGCCGTCAAAACGCCACAGCACGTCAAGCGCCAAGTCAATGGCGTTGCTCTCGATGTGGGCCAGCGCATGCAGCAAGCCGGCGCGACCTTCTGGCGAGCCGACAGCACGGCTCTTGGTGGCTGATGGGGCGCGCAACTCCGGCCGCTCGGGCCGGCCTGGTACGCCGGGCGGTTCTGCCAGCACGGCTTGTGTCTCGGTCAAGCTCACAGCGCTGATTGGTGGCAATGCGCGCACGGCTGCGGCTTTGGCGTCGGCGTTGCGCATCAGGAGCAAACTGAGGGCCTGCGGGCGAAGGGATGTTGAGGGCATGCGGGCATTATCCCGGCCGCCAACGACAACTTCAGTCTTCCTTACAATTCTGAGCTTGTTTGCGTACTTCAAAGGACCACGATGGCGATCTACCAACTGGGCGACTTGGCCCCCCAATTACATGCTTCCGCTTGGGTGGCTGACAGTGCCGAGGTGATGGGCGACGTCGTCATGGGCGAAGGCAGCAGCGTCTGGTTTGGCTGCGTGGTGCGCGGTGACTCCGACACCATCCGCATCGGCGCTGGCACGAACATTCAAGACAACAGCACGCTGCATGCCGACCCGGGCAAGCCGCTGACCATCGGCGACAAGGTGTCGGTCGGCCACCAGGTCATGCTGCATGGCTGCAGCATTGGCGACGGCACGCTGATCGGCATTGGCTCGGTGATATTGAACAATGCGCGGATCGGTAAAAACTGCTTGGTTGGCGCATGTTCCTTGGTGACCGAGGGCAAAGAATTTCCAGATGGCTCGATGATCATGGGCAGCCCGGCCAAGGTCGTTAGACCGTTGACGCCAGAGCAAATCGCCGACCTGCACAGAACAGCACGACACTATGTTGACAATGCCCAGCGCTTTCAAGCTGGCTTCAAAAAATTGGCCTGATTAACTTTCCTAAGAATGTCTGAACTTCATAAATTTATTTTCGATGGCTTGCCGGTCCGCGGCATGCTGGTCCGACTCGACGACGCTTGGCGCGAAATTCTGAAACGCCGCGAAACCGCTGGCGGTTACCCGCCCGAGGTGTTGCAATTGCTGGGTGAGATGACGGCGGCTGCGGCGCTGATGCAGAGCAACATCAAGTTCAACGGCGCACTGGTGCTGCAGATTTTCGGTGACGGCCCGGTCAAACTGGCGGTGGCTGAAGTTCAGCCCGACCTGAGCTTGCGCGCCACAGCCACGCTAACGCCTGCGGGCGCTGGCGGTGTGCAGCCGGGCGCGAGTCTGAGTGAGATGGTCAACCTGAACAACTTGGGCCGCTGCGCCATCACGCTGGACCCGAAAGACCGCTTGCCCGGCCAGCAACCCTACCAAGGCGTGGTGCCGCTGTTTGGCGATCAACACGAGAAACTTGAAAAACTCAGCGAGGTGTTGGAGCACTACATGTTGCAGAGCGAGCAGCTCGACACCAAGCTGGTGTTGGCCGCCAACGGTGAAGTGGCAGCCGGGCTGCTGATTCAGCGCTTGCCGGTCAAGGGGCAGGGCAACTTAGAGGGCCAGATAGATTTTTCTGCCAATGAAGACGAGATTGGTTTGAACGAACACTACAACCGAATCGCCTTGCTGGCGTCCACGCTGAAGGCCGAAGAGCTGCTGACCTTGGATGCCGACACCATCTTGCGGCGGCTGTTTTGGGAAGAACAGATCACGCGTTTCGAGCCTGACGCGCCGAGTTTTGCCTGCAGCTGCTCACGCGAGCGCGTCGGCAACATGCTGCGCGGGCTGGGGGTTGACGAGATCGACAGCATTCTGGCCGAGCGCGGTGATGTCAACGTCGGTTGTGAGTTTTGCGGTGCGCAGTACGACTTTGACCCGGTCGATGCGGCCCATCTGTTCACCGAGCAAGGCCGGCAATTGCCGCCGGCTTCAACGCTTCAATAACAAGTCGCTCAGCAGCTT
>JABMMH010000044.1 GCA_013205645.1 Polaromonas sp.
GCGGCCATTGCCGACCTGCGGCCTGAGGCTTACATTGGCACGCCCAGTTTCCTGCGTATCTTGATCGAAAAAGCCAAAGCCAGTGGCTCGGACATCTCCAGCGTCAAGCGAGCTCTGGTATCGGGCGAAGCCTTTCCGCCCTCCTTGCGCGACTGGTTGACTGACAACGGGATTGCCGGTTATCAGTGCTACGTCACCGCCGACCTCGGTCTGATCGCCTACGAAACAGAAGCCCGCCAAGGCTTGGTGCTCGACGAAGGCGTGCTTGTCGAGATCGTGCGGCCCGGCACCGACGACCCGCTGCCGGCAGGTGAAGTTGGCGAATTGGTGGTGACCACGCTCAACCCGGATTACCCCTTGATCCGTTTTGGCACTGGTGATTTATCGGCCGTGCTGCCCGGCAGCTGCCCCACCGGACGCAGCAACACCCGCATCAAAGGTTGGATGGGACGCGCCGACCAGACCACCAAAGTTCGCGGCATGTTTGTGCACCCGGGCCAGATTGCCGAGATCGTCAAACGCTTTCCGGAAGTGCTCAAAGCCAGGTTGGTGGTGAGCGGCGAAATGGCGAATGACGCGATGACGCTCAAGCTTGAAGTCTCGGCTGCGCCTGAGGGCTTGGCTGCGCGCATTGGCGAGGCCGTCCGCGACATCACCAAACTGCGCGCCGATGTCGACCTGATAAGCCCGGGCAACTTGCCCAATGATGGCTTGGTGATTGAGGATGCCCGGAGCTATCAATAACACTGCTAAGGCTTGGCCGTTACACAGTGTTAACCCTGAGATTTTTTCCTGAGGCACTAGAATAGCGGCCTCATTTCAAGGAATTTTTCACATGAAGAAGCTTTTAGTTCTGGCGCTTGCCACGGCTGCTGTGTTTGCCCAAGCGCAAACTTTCCCCGGCTCCAAGCCAATCACTTTCGTCGTTCCGTTCGCTGCCGGCGGCCCCACCGACCGCGTCGCTCGCGACTTGGCTGAAGCCATGCGCAAATCGATGGGCGGTAGCGCTAATTTCATCGTCGAAAACGTCAACGGTGCCGGCGGCACGATTGGCGTCGCCAAAGTGGCCCGCGCCAATTCAGACGGCCACACCCTCTTGCTGCACCACATCGGCATGGCCTCGGCTCCCAGCCTGTACCGCAAGCTGTCGTTCAAGGTGCCAGAGGACTTTGAATTTTTGGGCATGATCAATGAAGTGCCGATGACGCTGATTGGCAAGCCGCAATTGGCAGCCAACACCTACCGCGACCTGGAAACTTACATCAAGGCCAACGCAGGCAAGTTGAACATCGCGCACGCGGGTCTAGGATCAGCCTCCCATTTGTGCGGTTTGATGTGGCAGTCGCGCCTGCAGGCCAGCGAAGCCATGACAACCATTCCTTTCAGCGGCACGGCTCCGGCCATGAATGCGCTGGTCGGCGGTCAAGTCGACATCATGTGCGACCAGACCACCAACACGACCAGCCAGATCGAAGGCGGCCGCGTCAAAGCTTATGCGGTGACCACGGCCAAATCGCTGTCCAGCAACAAGTTGCTCAAAGACTACCCGAGCCTGCAAGAAGCCGGCTTGAAGGGTTTTGAGCTGACCATCTGGCACGGCCTGTACGCCCCGAAAGGCACGCCACCGGCGGTTCTGACGCAGATCAACAATGCCTTGAAGATTGCACTGAAAGACCCTGACTTCATCAAAAAGCAAGAGGCTTTGGGTGCCGTGGTCGTCACCGACAAGCGTGTCGAGCCAGCTGCCCACAAGGCTTTTGTGGCCGCTGAAACTGCCAAGCTCAAGCCTTTGATTGAGGCTGCAGGCAAGTTCGCCGACTAAAACGCTGGTTTCTGAGACCAACCGCTTGCGCATTTTGGTGCCAGGCGGTTTTTTTTATGCCTGCAGCGCCACGGATGAGCGTTGATTCGGGTTATCCCACTCACAAAACTGACCACTTAGCGTTAAAAATAGACTGCTCCAGTTTTTTCTTGTAAAACACTTTCTCCCGTCCGAATTTCACCTCTCTATAGAAAAAGCTCCTTATGTCTTTGCAATCAACATCGCGTCGCACACTCATCGGCAGCATGACCCGTACGCTGGGCGTCATCAGCGTCACGACTTTTTCTGCGCTGTTGGCGCTGCCGTCCTTCGCACAATCCACGTGGCCGAATCGGCCGGTCAAAATCATCGTTCCCTTCGCGGCAGGCGGCACCACCGACATTTTGGCCCGCGCTATCGCCCCTGAGTTGGCCAAGGCCTTCGGCCAGCCTTTTGTGATTGACAATCGCGGCGGCGCTGGCGGTAATTTGGGCTCTGACATGGTGGCCAAGTCACCCGCCGACGGCTACACCCTGCTCATGGGCACGGTCGGCACGCACGGCATCAACCAGTCGCTGTACGCCAAGATGCAGTTTGACCCGATCAAAGATTTCGCGCCCATCACCCTGGTCGCCGGCGTACCCAATGTGATGGTGATGAATGCCGAAAAAGCCCGCACGCTGGGCATCAACAGCGTGCCCGACTTCATCAAATATGCCAAGGCCAACCCCGGCAAGCTGAACATGGCGTCTAGCGGTAATGGCACATCGATTCACATGGCTGGCGAGTTGTTCAAAAGCATGACTGGCACCTACATGGTGCATTTCCCCTACCGCGGCTCCAGCCCGGCATTGCTCGATTTGGTGGCCGGCAACACCGACGTGATGTTCGACAACCTGCCCTCGTCCC
Organism: Polaromonas sp.; assembly: GCA_013205645.1. Taxonomy (GTDB): domain Bacteria; phylum Pseudomonadota; class Gammaproteobacteria; order Burkholderiales; family Burkholderiaceae_C; genus Polaromonas. Next base: position 2,711 of record JABMMH010000044.1, read on the forward strand.
TGCAACACATCAAGAGCGGCAGGCTGAAGGCATTTGCCGTCACCAGCAGCCAGCGATCAGCTGTGCTGCCGGACGTGCCGACGGTTGAAGAAGCTGCCAAGCTCAAAGGATTTGAGGCCAGCAGCTGGTTCGGTTTGTTGGCGCCCGCCGGCACGCCGCCAGACATCGTCAACCGCATTCAACAAGAAGTGGCGAAGTCTCTGAACACGCCGGCCATCAAAGAAAAGTTGCTGCTGCAAGGCGCTATTCCAAGCGGCAATACGCCGCAAGAATTTGCCAAACTGATTGCCGCTGAAACCACAAAATGGGCCAAGGTGGTGAAAGACTCGGGCGCCAAGGTCGACTGACGACCTTAGGCGGGGCGGCATGAGGGCCGAGAAATATACGGGATTACCCTAGTATTTCAAGGGGGAGTACATCGTTAAGGTCATAGAAAATGACTTAACTTTCAAATACTACCTCCAAGGACTTTATGCCGCCTGCAAAACCCAACGCCGCACCCCGCCTCGCGGCATCGCTGATGCGCCCCATCAACACCTTGGTCGAGCGCTACATTCCGAGCGCACTGGTGTTTGTCATCGCGCTGACCGCCATGGTTGTCATTCTGGCTGTCACGCTGACCGGTTCCAGTCCCATCGACGTGATTCGCGACTGGGGCAACGGCTTGTCAGGGCTGCTGGCCTTCATGACGCAGATGGCGCTGATCTTGTTGCTTGGCCATGCGCTGGCCAATACCCGGCCCGTGAAACGCCTGCTGGCCTCCTTGGCCAGTCTCCCTGCAACACCTGTGCAGGCCTATGTGTTTGTCTGCGTGATCGCTGCGTTTGCCTCACTGATCACCTGGGGCTTGGGTCTGGTGGTCGGTGGCTTGCTGGCCAGAGAAGTCGCAGGCCAGATGCGCGAAAAGGGGGTGCGGTTGCACTTCCCGATGTTGGTGGCGGCCGGTTACTCAGGCTACGTGGTGTGGCACATGGGTTATTCAGGCTCCGGGCCGTTGACCGCAGCAACCGAGGGTTCTTTTTTGGCGCTGCACATGGGGACAACCATCCCCTTGAGCGCCACCACTTTTTCGACATGGAATATTCTATCTGCGCTAGTCACGATTGTGGTCGTGGCGCTGGCTTTGGCGTTGGTGGCACCGCGTGACGATGCCAGCATTGTTGAGCTTGATGTTGATGCTCGCGACAAGATGCTTGGTCCCAAGGACGACATTTCAACGCCGGCCGACCGACTCGACGCCAGTCGCATACTGACCAGTCTGGTCGGCTTGGCATTGCTGGCTTATTTGGTGATCCACTTCACGGATGGTGGTTCGCTGACGCTGAACATCGTCAACTGGTCCTTTCTGGCGCTGATCTTTTTGCTGGTGCGCAATTCTTTTGAAATGATCGCGCTGATCAAAAACGCAGCATCGAACGTTGGCGACATCTTGCTGCAATTTCCTCTATATGCAGGCATCCTCGGCATCATGGTCGGCTCCGGATTGATCGGTGTTTTTTCCGCCTTTTTTGTCAGTATTTCGACACCGGAAACATTCGGCTTTTTGGCCATGCTGGCGGCTGGCATCGTCAACTTTTTTGTCCCTTCTGGGGGTGGCCAGTTTGCTGTGCAGGGTCCGATCATGCTGGATGCAGCAGCACAACTCGGCGTCGACCCTGCCGTGGCCATCATGGCCGTCGCCTATGGCGACCAGTGGAGCAACATGATCCAGCCTTTCTGGGCGCTGCCATTGTTAGCGATTGCCGGCTTGAAAATGCGCGACATCCTGGGCTACACGACGGTGACGTTTGTCGCCTCTGGTTTAGTCTTTGGCACGACTTTGCTACTGGTTGGTGCAGGCTGAAGGCTGAAGGCATCACGGCACTGGGGTTTGCCCTTGATCGGGATTATCCTAATAGGTGATCATTAATTAATTAGTTATTGTCTGTATTGCTTTTATATTTACAAAAAACATAAATACAAAGAACTCATGCCAGCATCAGACACGCACGATTATTCCTCGACCCACGCTTCTTTAACGCTTGTCTTTTGCAGGGCTGCCAACGGCAGCCCACAGCATTGATTCACGCTTGAAAACGCACTGATCGGACGGTCGACTTAAGTCGACGCTCAGCACGCGTGCTTGTCGTCGAAGCTTGCAGCCGCTCGCATGAGCTGCATAGCATTTCTAGCTTTTAACTAGCAATTATTAATTTCTTCGGAGAACAGGCTGAGCCCCTGGGATCTCTCCTGTTCGCAGCACATAAAAATACCCATTGGAGACTCATGACCGACGCAAGCCTCAACAACACTGGCAACACAGCGCCCAACCTAAACAAGAAGCTCACCATTGATTTGGCCGCACCGGGCACAGGTTTCATGGACACATGGCGCGCCATGGGTCCCGGCATTGCCGCCGCGATGACCGGCATCGGAGCGAGCCACATCATGCATGCACCGACTGCAGGCGCTCGCTACGGTTACGAATTATTGTGGGTCATTGTGGCCGCCTACATCCTCAAGTACTGCGCCTTTGAATTTGCCCATCGTTACACCATGGTGAAGGGCGAAACTATCATCAACGCGTACCACCGCAATGGCAATTGGCCACTTTACTTCCTGCTCTTTCAAGGATTTGCCAACACCGTCGGCATCGCTGGCCGGGCCTTGGGTTGTGCTGCCATGTTGTGGGCGGCCTTTCCCTTCATGCCGATTGAGTTATGGGCTGTCACTGTCTTGGTTGGCACTGTCGCGATTTTGTGGGCCGGTAGTTACAGGGCTGTGGAAGGGATTTGCAAAGCCTTGATTTTGACGTTTGCAGTTTCTTGCTTTGTCGCGTTTGCGCTGCAGGCGACACCGCCGATGGATTACCTGTCTCGCCTGCTGCCGACCTTGCCGCCGATTGGCGCCATGCTGTTGTTCGGGGCGATGTTTGGCTATTTCCCAACCACGCTTGAGGTTGCACCTATGCAATCGAACTGGGCCGTCGACAAGAAAGTCGGCATGGTCAAGGTTAATGAATTGCGTGCGCAAGGGCATACCGTGAACATGGACAAGGACTACATGAAGAACAGCTTCATCTTGTTCAAACGCGACATGAACATCACTTATTTGATTTCCTTGTTGTCGGGCATTGCTTTTCTGATTGTTGGCGCTGCCGTCCTGCATCCGCTGGGTCTGGTACCAAAGGGCAGCGAAATGGGTGCGACCATTGCACGTATCTACACAGAAACTTTCGGTCAATGGATTTTTCCGGTGATTATTGCGGGCGGTGTGGCGGCTTTGTTTTCAACCGTGTTCACCTACTTTGATGGCCAAGCTCGCATCACCGAAGAATGCGCGGTTCGGCTGATCAAGCGCTGGGACAATCCGGTTTCTCGGATCTTGGTTTACCGAGGTATGCAGGTGATCTGGTTGGTGGCGGGCATTGCAATCGTCTATGGTTTGCCAGAGCCTATTTTTGTCACCCAAATTGCCTCGGTGATGGCACTGGTGTTCTCGCCCGTCCTGTACTGGTTGACGATCAAGGCTGTGAAGGACAATTTCAAGACTGACTTCGAAAAGGCGATGCTGCCGTCCAAACTGATGTTTGCTTGGGCGTGGACCGGCACTGTTGCGCTGGTCTGCGTCACGGCCTATTTGTTCTACATGCGCTTCTGTCAGGGCTGATTTCAAACACCCCAGACCAAATCACTGCCGTCTTGGCTGCAGCGTTTGAGCAGGTCGACGAACGGCGCGGCTCGTCGACGCAAACTCAAGGAGGTGTCGTGATCAGCGTGTCCACTGTCGTCGGTATCGGCGTCAGTGGCTTGCTCATGTTCGGCTTGTTCTTGCGCCATCGCTGACTCTAGCTTGGCAATGGCGGCAGGCATTTGCGCCACCTGCACGATACCCTGTGCTGCGGGCGTTTTACCGATGATTTCAAGCACCCACCGTCCGTGTGGCTCTAACATGATGAGATCGCCGGTGGTTTTTGATTTGAATTTGTACAACATGGGGAGGCCTTTTCGATCAGTGATTTTTTGATTATGGGCGCGTTTTGCTTTGTACTTGCTTGGGTATTCACAACTTGCGCAGCGACGCTGTGCCGATGGCGCAAAATGCGCAACTATGTTTACCATTCCTTCCGTTCAAAAGCCTGCCGCCCAAGGTCTACAACAAGATGGCTTGAGCTTGCTCGCACCCAGCGAATTACAAACCACGCTGGCACTTCCTTCATCCGACTGGAAAACTAAGTGGCCAAGCCTGGCTGACTCGTGGAATCGGTTGCCGCCCGACCTGCACTTACGCGATGGCGGTCATTATCGAAATCGTCGTCACGCTTGTTTTACGCAAGACTTGAGCACGCATACTGTGCAGCCAGTAGCGCATAGAGCGCACTGGCAACCGGTCGATTACAACGCGCTGCACGGTGGTTTTGAGCGCTGGTTCGAACCGGTTGAGCCCAGTGTCGCCAACGATCCCTTGTGGATTGGCTTGCTGACAGCGCTCGGCGAGTTGTTTGCCAAGGTCAAACCTGTGAAACAGTGGTTCATCGAGGCCCACCAATTTCGCATTGACACCGCCGGCGGTGTGGGCCGGCCCACGCCCGAGGGGGCACACCGTGATGGGGTTGATTTTGTTGTCGTTCTGCTGGTGGGCCGCAGCGGTGTCAAAGGCGGCGAAACCCGCGTCTTTGATGCCCACGGGCAACATGGCGTACGTTTTGTAATGGAGCAGCCGCTGACCGCCTTGCTGCTTGACGACGAACGTGTGATCCATGAAACAACGCCGATCTTGCCAGCTGATTCAACTGTGGGTGGCTTCAGAGATACGCTGGTGTTGACCTACCGGTCTGCCGGTTTTCAATCACCAACTTAAGCCTGCGCTTGTTGATCAAGTTCGGGAACCGATAGGGACCCAGTTCTTCGTGTACTGCTGCCATGTCGCTCAGCAGTGCTTGAATGTTTGGGCGGCTGCTGACAGGCTGGCGCTCGCGTTGCTGGCGGGCCATCATGCACCATGTTGCCGCCGACTGAAGTTCGATACCGCCGTAGCGCAAGGTGAGCCAGCCGTCACCCGCCAGATGCTGGATGTATTGAGAAAACAGGGTTCTCGAAACGCCACATAAATCTGCTATTTGATGTTGGCCAATCGGGATGTCCACCTTTTGATGCAAGCGATCTGTCTTGAATGTTGCAACTGTGGGCGGCGTTGAATGGTGTTGTTGCGCTTCAGCAAATTGCGCCAAGCCCATGACGACCCGCAACGGTGGGCTGCTCATCCGCATCAGAGTCAGCATGTCTGATTGCTGCTGCGACTGCAACGCCACTTGACGAATCAAGTGACGCACAAAATTGGGTTCATCTTGAAGCGCCCCATCAAAGCAATTTTTGCTCATACCAATCACCTCGACGGGAGACAAGCACGTGTGGTCGTGAAGACTGGGTTGCTGACTGAGCAAGGCTTGCTCGCCAAACCAAGCATGCCGACTGAACACAGTGATAGGCAGCAACTTACCGGTGTCCAGCTGAATGCTGGCAGCGACAAAACCAGAGAGGACACAGCACCATGATTGAACGCTGCTGCCTTTTTGCAAGATCACGTCACCTTCGTCATAAGACGTGAGGGTCAACTCCGGCAGGCTAGCCAGTATTCGTACAGGGCTGAACTGCAGGCTTTTGAGTAATTGGTGCGCGAAAGTAGGCAAATTTGACAGCCCTTTGTGGAAACACCGTTCAGATTATCGACAACTCAATAGATGTCAAATTGACGTGTTTCATCATAAAGCAATCAACGGCCTAAAGCACTGGAGATACAACGCAAAAAGCTCACCGAAGTGAGCTTTTTGGAACCTGTTTAAACGACAGGATAAATGGTTGCGCGGGCAAGATTTGAACTTACGACCTTTGGGTTATGAGCCCAACGAGCTACCA
>JABMMH010000355.1 GCA_013205645.1 Polaromonas sp.
AACTCACCAATGGTGTGGGCAAAACTCAAAATGGCGGCAGTGATAAAACCGGGCTTGGCCAGCGGCAGCGCCACGCTGAAAAAAGCATCAATCGGCCGCGCCCGCAGCGTGGCAGCGACCTCCATGGGGCGCTCGCCGATGGCTTCAAACGCATGCAAAATCGGCTGCACCGCAAACGGCATGGAATAAATCACCGAACCCAGCAACAGGCCCGCAAACGTGAAAGACAGCGTGCCCCAGCCCATCGCCTGCGTGAACTGGCCAATGGGTCCATTCGGCCCCAGCGCCACCAGCAGGTAAAAGCCCAACACCGTCGGCGGCAGCACCAGCGGTAGCGCCACCACCGCGGCAATCGGCCCGCGCCACCATGATTTGGAACGCGCCAGCCACCAAGCTATCGGCGTGGCGATGAGGAGCAATAAAACCGTCGTCAGGCTCGCCAGTTCCAGCGTCAGCCAAATAGCCGACATGGCGTGTCGGTCAAACTCCGGGAGGGGTAACCAGTTCACAGCGCGTAGCCGTAGGCTCGAATGATGGCGCGCGCTTTGTCGCCCTGAAGATAGGCCATCAGAGCGGTTGCTGCTGGGTTGTCTTTACCCGTCTTCAGCAGCACTGCGTCCTGCTGAATGGGCGCATGAAAACTCGCAGGAACCATCCAGGCCGAGCCTTCTGTGAGTCGTCCATCGGCATAGACTTGGGACAAGGCAACAAAACCGAGCGAGGCGTTTTCGCTGGCGACAAATTGGTAGGTTTGGCTGATGTTGGCGCCTTCTACGAACTTGGGTCTAAGTTGTGTCAGCACGCCGAGTTTTGTCAGGGTCTGCATGGCGGCTGCACCGTAAGGCGCTAGTTTGGGGTTGGCTATCGCCAATTTTCCAAAACCGCCTTGGCGCAAGACATCGCCTTTGTCATCGACCAAACCGGCTTGTTTGCTCCACAGCGCCAGCTTCCCCGTGGCGTAGGTGAAGCGGGCGCCAGCCACGCCCAAGCCTTCTTTTTCAAGCCGTGCAGGTGTCTCCTTGTCTGCTGCCATCAGTATCTGAAAAGGCGCGCCGTTTTTGATTTGTGCATAGAAACCACCGGTCGCGCCAAAGGCCAGCAGCGCCTTGTGGCCGGTGTCGGCCTGAAAAGAGCTGGCGATTTTTTGCATCGGGGCCGTGAAGTTGGATGCGACTGCCACACTGACTTCAGCAGCAGATGAGGCCGATGCAGCACCGCACAGGGCCAAGCCAAACACCAATCTAGCCAGCGGCGCCAGCGAAAAATGCCGTGTCAGTTGTGTGAAGAGTCTCATCATTTGGTCGCCATTCTAAATGTCACTTTGCCGCCTTGAGCGACGGTATCCGCCTAGGCAGACCCGTCTCAGCTTTGCATCAGCCCGGCCCCAATCTCCGCCGCGTCCAGCCGTGCAAAAGTGGTGTTGTGCCGGTCGGTGAGCGGCCCGCCGCCGGGAATCACCTCGCCTTGCGGGCCGTAGCCAATGGCTTTGAACTTCCACCGCGCGTTGATCAATTTCAAATTGCCGACATGCTGGCCGTGCGCATCCAGCAGCTGGCAGCTGCCGTCGTTGACGGGTTTGAGGGTGAAGGGTGTCATGGTGAAGGTGTGGAGCGGCTATGGCGTGGATGCCTAGATTAACCCCAAGCGGCAAAAGCCCATGCACCAAGGGTGGGCACTGTCCACCGTACACTCCACGCCATGTCTGGATTTGTCTTGTATTCACCTGCGGCCGCTGGTTCGCCAGAAGCTTCGTCGCTTGATGCGGCTGAGGCGGTGCGCCGGCCGTTCACGCAGGTGGCGGTGGTCATGCAGCGTGAGCGCATCGACAACCGCTGGCAGCCTTGGCGCTGGAGCCTGTCTGAAATCATCCCGCAGGAAGACGGTTTTGGCCCGCAACCGCGGCTGCTGATCAAGGACGATCAACAGGAGCGCTGGCTGCATCCGGGTTTCACGGTTGAGCTGTTCACCGACGATACCGAGGGTTATCACCTGAATTTGACGACCGACCATCCCTGCTTTTGGGTGGTCTGGCGCATGGAAGAAGAGCCAGCCATCAGCGATGAATGCATCGCGGTGCCGCAGACGGTGACGCTGAGTTACACCGACGCCGGTCGCTGGTTGGACGCGCAAGAGTCCGTCGAGCAAGTCCCTGCGCCGGTTGAGGTGCTGAGCTGGATGCAGGCCTTTGTCGACAAACATCATGTGCTGGAGCTCAAGCGGCGCAAGCGCCCGGACAGTTTCAAATCCTTGCAAGATCGTTTTGGTAATCCGGCGCGGGTCAGCACCGACAAAATACGGGGGCCGAGTCATGGCTGACGGCGCGGACGGCTTTTTGGGGCGTTGGGCGCGCCGTAAAAACGATGCGTTGCAAGGCAAACTTCTGGACGAGGCGCCGCCTGCTGCGGCGGTGTCGCCCGCTGGCGCGCCGCTGCCTGCCGCCGTCAAGCCTGCAGGCGCCGATGCGGCTCGTCCGGCCGAACCGAAGGCCAAGTTAGCGCCTGAGGCCAAACCCGCCGAGCCGGCTGAACCCATAAAGCAGCTGTCGTTGGATGACGTCAAAGACCTGACCAAAGAGTCCGATTTCAAGCCTTTCATGGGCCGTGGCGTCGAGCCCGGCGTGCGCAACGCCGCCATGAAAAAGCTGTTCGCTGATCCGCACTTCAACGTGATGGATGGGCTGGATATTTACATCGACGATTATTCGAAACCCGACCCGTTGCCGCTGTCGATGCTGCGGCAGATGACCAGTGCCAAGTTCCTTAAACTATTTGACGACGATGAGGAAGAAGCGAAAAAAGCCAAAGACGCCGCAGCCAAAAATGCCGCTGCTAACGCCGTCATAAACGCCGACACAAACACAGAGGCCGTGCGGGAAACCGCGCATACCCCGCCCGAAGATTCAGTGGCACAGTCAGCACCAGCGCCCGAAGCGCTGGCTGCCTTGCCTAACCCCGATAAAGACCCCCAGCCGGAAGCGCTCGTGCCTTCCGGTATTCGCCAGGAAGACCATGCCCACATTGATTTGCGACTGCAACCAGACCATGCCCCTGAAAGCCCAGACACTGGGCGCGGTGCTGCATGAAGAGCTGACGCTGCATTCGGCCCTGTGCCGCCGTGAGGCCGGTGCGTTCCAAAAAGCCATCCAGTCGGGTGACGACGTGGTGGTCGCCTGCACCCAAGAAAAGCGTCTGTTTGCCGAACTGGGCACGGAGACCGTCGGTGCCGTGTCGCCCATCAAGTTTGTGAACATTCGCGAGACCGGTGGCTGGAGCAAAGACGCTGCCAACGCCATGCCCAAAGTGGCGGCGCTGCTGGCCGCTGCGCATTTGCCGGATGCGGAGCCGGTGACCACCGTCACCTACAAGAGCACCGGTCGCCTGCTCATCGTCGGCCCGGTTGACCAAGCCGAGCAAATGGCGGCCATGCTGTCTGACACGCTCAGCGTGACGATTTTTGCGCAAGGCGTCTCGGCCCAAAGCGGCGCGCTACCACCGGCGCAAGAGCGCCTGTACCCGGTCATCAGCGGCGAGGCGTTGCAGCTCAAGGGCTGGCTAGGTGCCTTTGAGCTGAACTGGAACAAAACCAACCCGATTGACCTCGACCTCTGCACCCGCTGCAACGCCTGCGTCGCCGTTTGCCCTGAGGGCGCGATTGACCTGAGTTACCAAGTCGACAGCAACAAATGCACCTCGCACCGCGACTGCGTGGCGGTCTGCAAAGTGGCTGGCGCGATTGATTTCGCCCGTGAGCCACAAGCTTTGACTGAGGCTTTTGACTTGGTCTTGGACCTCGGCACCAAGCCACTGATCACGCTGCATGCGCCGCCGCAAGGCTATTTTGCCTTGCCGGGCTTTGTCGGTTTGGCCACGCCCGGTTTGCTGCCGACGGTGGTCAAGCTGCGCGACATGGTCGGTGAGTTTGAGAAGCCGAAGTTTTTTGCTTACAAGCAAAAGCTCTGCGCCCACAGCCGCAACGAAACCGTCGGCTGCAACGCCTGCGTCGACATCTGCTCGGCCGGCGCTGTCAGCAGCGAAAAGAGCCGCCAGCAAATCAAGGTCAACCCCAACTTGTGCATCGGCTGCGGTGCCTGCACCACGGTCTGCCCAACGGGCGCACTGACCTACGCTTACCCGCGCGCCAGCGAGCAAGGTGTTCGACTGAAAACCTTGCTCAGCACCTACACCCGCGCCGGCGGTCAAGACGCCAGCCTGCTGTTTCACAGCCAAGGCAGCGGCCAAAAAGCCATTGAAGCCTTAGGCCGTGCCGCGCAGTTGGGCTCGGCCCAAGGCGTGCCCGCCAGCATGATCCCGCAGGCTTTGTGGCACACCGCCAGCGTCGGTATTGACCTCTGGCTGAGCGCCATTGCGCTTGGTGCACGGCAAGTGGCGGTGCTTGTCACGGACGAAGAAGCGCCTGACTATTTGACCGGCTTGGCCGCGCAAATGAATGTCGCGCAAACCATTCTCACGGGGCTGGGTTACAGCGGCGTGCACTTTCATTTGATCAAGTCGCCCGGTGCGCTGAATGCCCACAGCGTGGCCGCGCTCGACGCCAGCTTGCAGGCCATCGGCAAAGCCAAAGCCACCGGCCCGGCAGTGGCCGCGCGTTTTGCGGTCGCACAAGAAAAGCGCAGCACGCTCGACATGGCGCTAGACCACTTGATGACGCAAGCACCAGCACCGTTGCCTGAAGCCATTGAGCTGCCCGCGCTGGGCTCGCCGTTCGGCAGCTTGACGGTCAACAAAGACAGCTGCACGCTCTGCCTGAGCTGTGTCAGCGCCTGCCCAGCCAGTGCGTTGCAAGACAACCCCGAGCTGCCGCAGCTCAAATTCATCGAGAAAAACTGCGTGCAGTGCGGCCTGTGCGTCAGCACCTGCCCGGAAGACGCCATCACGCTGCAGCCGCGCCTGCTGCTGACGCCACTGCGCAAAGAGGCGAGGGTGCTGAACGAGACCCAGCCCTACGCCTGTATTCGCTGTGCCAAGCCGTTTGGTACGCTGAAAGCCATCGAGTCGATGTTGGGCAAACTCTCGGGCCACGCCATGTTCCAGGGCGCGGCGGCTGACCGTTTGAAGATGTGCGGCGACTGCCGCGTCATCGACATCTACTCGGCTGAGACCGAAGTCAAAATCACCGACATCCGCTAAAAAAGTACCCGCATGCAACCAGCCATCCTCATTCCGTCAACGCTCGACGAAGAAACCGCCCGCGCCGAGATTTACGGCCTGTTGGCAGCGCTTTTTTACGCGGCGCCTGCGCCTGCGCTGTGGGAAAATTTGCGCGCTGCGGTGACAGAAGCGCCGGCCGCTGGCGCTTTGTTAGAAGGCAGTTGGAGCGAGGTGGTGGCCGCCGCCCGTACCATGTCTGTGGAAGAAGTTGCCGACGAATACGACGCTCTTTTTGGTGGCGTTGGCAAACCGGCAGTGTATTTGTTTGGTTCGCACTACCTGAGTGGCTTTTTGAACGAGAAGCCGCTGGCAGCTCTGCGTGGTGACTTGGCCGCACTTGGTCTGGACCGCGACGACGACATGCCCGAAACGGAAGACCACTACGCTTATGTTTGCGAGGTGATGCGCTACCTGATCGCCGGTGAAGACGTTGAAGTGGCCAACCTGACCCGGCAGCGCGAGTTTTTCACGCGGCACTTGCAGCCTTGGGCTTTGCAGATGTGCGATACGATCAGCGTGCACCCGAAAGCGCGTTTTTACAAAAGTCTGGCCAGCTTCACGCACACCTTCACCAGCGTTGAGTCGCAAGGCTTTGACATGCTGTCCTGACTTGTTGGTTTTTTCTGGCCGGCCATAGGCCAAGTGGACTATTGCTAAAAACCATAAATTGCTGATTTTTTTCGAATTCTAGGGTTTTTACTCGTTGTCACAAACTTTTGTGGCGTACAGTCCTAGGCATTCACATTCATACCTTTATCGCGGAGAGACCATGCAAGACAGCCATTCCAAACCTTCTCGTCGGGGTTTCTTTTTCGGTGCAGCTGCCACCGGCGCTGCTGCTGCGGCGATTGTTGCCATGCCTGGCGCTACCTTGACAGAGGCTGTACAGGCTGAATTCAAACCTGCGCCAGCCAATGGCGGTGGCTACAGCCTGTCAGATCACGTGAAGCGTTACTACAAGACGACCCGGCTCTAAGCGCAGTCCTTACGGCTTCCATCTATCTAGGTCCATTCCGGTCAGCCCCTTTAACTTCCACGGAGAGCTCATGCTGCTCACGAAAAAATCCCCTGACGCCCAACGCGGCGTCGCTCACGATGCAGGCTCCACACGCTTTGTGCAAAGTCTGTCACGCGGCCTGAGCAACGCTCTACCGACCATGGATCGACGCGCTTTTCTGCGCCGTTCGGGTCTCGGTGTGGGTGTCGGTTTGGCCGCCACGCAACTCACCCTGGTGAAAAAAGCCAAAGCGGCAGGCGGTGGAGCGGTCAGTGACGGCAGCGGCAAGCTGGTCGTCAAGCGCACGGTGTGCACCCACTGCTCGGTCGGCTGTGCGGTTGACGCAGTGGTTGAAAACGGCATCTGGGTGCGCCAAGAACCGGTCTTTGACTCGCCTATCAACCTTGGTGCGCACTGCGCCAAAGGCGCGGCCCTGCGCGAGCACGGCCACGGCGAGTTCCGCCTGCGTTACCCCATGAAATTGGTCAACGGCAAGTACCAGCGTATTAGCTGGGACGTCGCCCTGAATGAAATCAGCGCCCGCATGCTCGAGTTGCGCAAGACCAGTGGCCCTGACTCCGTGTATTGGATTGGTTCGTCCAAGCACAACAACGAGCAAGCCTATTTGCTGCGCAAGTTCGTCAGTTTCTGGGGCACCAACAACTGCGACCACCAAGCGCGCATTTGCCACTCGACCACCGTCGCTGGCGTCGCCAACACATGGGGCTACGGCGCCATGACAAATTCCTATAACGACATGCAAAACAGCAAGGCTGCGCTGTACATTGGTTCCAACGCCGCTGAAGCGCACCCGGTCAGCATGTTGCACATGTTGCACGCCAAAGAAACCGGCTGCAAGATGATCGTGGTCGACCCACGCTTCACCCGTACAGCGGCCAAGGCGGATCACCACATTCGCATCCGTTCTGGCTCCGATATTCCGTTCTTGTTCGGCATGCTGTACCACATCTTCAAAAATGGTTGGGAAGATAAAAAGTACATCAACGACCGTGTTTATGGCATGGACAAGGTCAAGGCTGAAGTGATGGCGAAATGGTCGCCAGAGAAGGTTGAAGAAGCCTGCGGCGTGCCTGAAGCGCAGGTCTACATGGCCGCTGAAATGATGGCCAAAAATCGGCCATCCACCGTCGTCTGGTGCATGGGCCAAACCCAGCACACCATCGGCAACGCCATTGTTCGCGCATCTTGCATCTTGCAGCTGGTGCTGGGCAATGTCGGCGTGTCGGGCGGCGGCACCAACATTTTCCGCGGCCACGACAATGTGCAGGGCGCAACCGACGTTGGCCCGAACCCTGACTCGCTGCCCGGCTACTACGGTTTGGCTGAAGGTTCGTGGAAGCATTTTGCCAAGGCTTGGGGTGTTGACTTTGACTGGATCAAGAGCCGCTATGCCTCGCCCGCCATGATGGGCAAGCCCGGCATCACGGTGTCGCGTTGGATTGACGGCGTACTTGAGAAAAACGAATTCATTGATCAAGACTCGAATTTGAAGGCCTGCGTGTTTTGGGGCCATGCACCGAACTCGCAAACCCGCGGTCTGGAAATGAAGCGCGCCATGGACAAGCTGGACTTGTTGGTGGTGATTGATCCTTATCCGTCAGCGACAGCGGCCATGGCCGCTATGCCCGGCAAGCCAGAAGACTTGAACCCAAACCGCGGTGTCTACCTGCTGCCAGCCGCTACACAGTTTGAAACCACGGGTTCTTGCACGGCGTCTAACCGGTCACTCCAGTGGCGCGAAAAAGTCATTGAGCCGCTGTGGGAGAGCCGTTCTGACCACATGATCATGCATCAGCTGGCTGAAAAATTTGGCTTCGCCAAAGAGCTCTCGAAGAACTTCAAGATGCAAAAGGTCAAAGGCATGGACGAGCCCATGCCTGAAGATATCTTGCGAGAAATCAACAAGTCCTGCTGGACCATTGGCTACACCGGCCAGAGCCCGGAGCGTCTGAAGGCCCACATGCGCAACATGAACCTGTTCGATGTCAAGACCCTGCGGTCCAAAGGCGGCAAGGACAAGGAAACCGGCTATG
>JABMMH010000356.1 GCA_013205645.1 Polaromonas sp.
CGTGAAGGTGGTCGCAGCGCAGAACGCTCCGGCGAAGCTCGCCCAGACTTGCGCGCTGAGAGCCAGCCCCGCGGCGAAGGCCGTGGTGACCGCAATCGCCGTGATCGTCCAGAACGCGCAGAGCGTGGCGCTGAACGCAGCGGCGCACCCCGGGACGCCGCCCAGGAAGAACTGGCACTCGCCAACCAAGCCGCCATGGCAGCCGCTGCTCGCGGTGAAGTGACAGCACCAGAAGCCGGACGCGAAGAGCGCCAGCCACGCGAACCGCGTGAGCCACGCGAAAGCCGTGGTGAAGGTCGCCGTGAACGCGGTGGTCGTCGCCCTGAACGCCGTGATGACGCACCTGCGGCTGACGGTAGCCAAGCCGCTTTTGCCGATGGTGCCGCACCCGACGTCCGTGCCGAACGCACTGAGCAGACAGTCGCCACAGACGTTGCCGTGCAAGGCAACGAGCCGACAGCTGGCCAGGAAGACAGCCAAGAACGCGCACCCCGCGAACGTCGCAGCCGTGACCGTTATGGTCGCGAGCGCCGTGAACGTGGTGACCGTGTCGAGTCGTCGCCAGACCAAGCCGCTGACGCCAACGCCCCGGCCTTCGCGCCAGCGCAGCAGGTCAACACCGAGACTCGCCCAGCCGCAGCCGACATCGCCAGCCCAGTTGTGTCGGCGAGTGAGGTGCCAGCCGCACCAGTACAAGCACCGGCCGCGATCATCGTGCCAGCGCCTGTGCAAGCACCTGTCGCAGCACCATCAGCAGCGCCAGCACCGCAAATGGCCAGCGCACCTGCGCCAACCGCTCGCGCACTGCCGCAAGTGGCGTCGTATGACCTGCCTTTGCAAGACTTGGCTCAGGTCGCCAGCGCCTCGGGTCTGCAGTGGGTCAATTCCAACACCAGCAAGATCGCTGAAACGCAAGCCGCCATGGCGGCGGAGCCGCGTCCAGCCCACGTGCCACGCGAGCGGGCTCCTGTGGTGGCCGTGCAAGCGAGCCCACTGGTGCTGGTCGAGACCAAGCGCGACCTGAGCACCATGACACTGCCTTTTGAAGACGCTGCAGCCACGCAGCGTCCGCAATAAAGCGGCCACAGCGAGAGTCACCGGGCCGGCCATCACGCCGGGCCGGAACTTTAAAAAAGCGACTCATTTGAGTCGCTTTTTTTATGCCTTGAGCGGAATCGCTACCATGGCAACATGACAACGCCTTTCTTCGCGCTGCCGATCTGGCTAGAGAACGCCCTGCCCGAGTTCCTGAACTTGGTACCTGTTCTGGCCACCTTGCTGCATCTGTCGCTGGCGCTCTCCGTGACCCTACACGCCCTGCTGACGCGCCGCAATGTGTCTGCCACCGTCGCCTGGATCGGACTGGCTTGGCTGACGCCCATCATTGGCGCGCTGCTCTACCTGATGCTCGGCATCAACCGCATCAAGCGGGCCGGTGTGGCGCTGGACCTGAATACAGCCTGGCAGCGCGAGCACCAGCGCACGGGCAGCCGTGCGGCGGCCATTGGCAGCGCCGCCGGGCCCGACGCCCCGAGCGCCATGGCGCTGGCCGGCATCAACCGGTTGGCCCGACAAACCACCGGCAATGCCCTGCACGGCGGCAACGCCATCACGCCCTTGGTGAATGGCGACGAGACCTACCCAGCGATGCTGGCAGCGATTGAATCCGCACGCCACTCCATCACCTTGGTGACCTATATTTTTGACCTTGACGACGTCGGACGCGCCTTCGCCGATGCACTGGTGCGGGCCCAGCAGCGCGGCGTCCAGGTGCGGGTGTTGATCGACGCGGTGGGTGGGCGCTACAGCCGCGGGCGAATGATGGTGCGCCTGACCCGCCGCGGCGTCACGGCCGCAGCATTTCTACCGCCACGCTTTCTCGGCCTGCTGGCCCACGCCAATCTGCGCAACCACCGCAAGATCATGGTCATCGACGGCGCGCAAGGCTTCACGGGCGGCATGAACATTCGGGCCGGGCATTGGCTGGCGCGCCAACCCAAATTCGCGGTTCGCTGCCTGCATTTCTCAGTGCAGGGTCCCGTCGTGGCCGACATGCAGCGCGCCTTCGCCATTGACTGGGCCTTCAGCACCGGCGAGGCGCTGTTGGGTGAGACTTGGTTTGCGCCAGCCACAGCGTGTGGGCCGGTGCTGGCGCGCGGCGTCTCGGACGGTCCCGACGGCGACATCGACCACATGCGCCATGTGATGCTGGGCGCGCTGGCCTGCGCACGGCAACGGGTGGCCATCATGACGCCCTACTTTCTGCCCGACGAAGTGCTGCTGACGACTCTGCAGATCACTGCCTTGCGCGGCGTCACGGTGGACATCGTGCTGCCTGCTCGCAGCAACCTGCCGCTGATGGACTGGGCTATGCGCACGCAATGGAGCCGACTGCTGGCAGCCGGCTGCCGGATACACCTGTCGCCGCCGCCGTTCGACCACTCCAAGCTGTTTCTGGTCGACGATGCTTGGTCGCTGATTGGCTCCACCAACTGGGATGCACGCAGTCTGCGGCTCAATTTTGAATACAACTTGGAATGCCACGACACGCAACTGGTGACGCAACTCGGCGCCCTGCTGCAGCAGCGTATGTCAGAGGCCAAGACGCTGGACGCGGCAGCACTGGCTGGTCAGTCCTTGGCCGGGCGTCTGCGCGACCGTCTGGCCAGCTTGCTGTCGCCCTATCTTTGAATCTCGGCCAACACTCAGGCTTCAGCAGCGTGCCGATAAGCCTTCTGCACGGCGTCTTCTTCGCCACGCTGCTCGGCCAACCCGGCCAAGGCAAGCCAAGCCTTGCGCTTGAGCACGACATCTTGCAGGGATAGCACCGCGTGCGACAGCAATTGCTGCGCCTTGCCCCAGAGCTGACGTTTTAAGCAGGCCACGCCGGCCAAGTATTCAAAATTAGCGTCGCCGGGGCGGGCCTGCAAAGCGGCTTCGATGCGCGCCAGCCAGACGGCATCAATACCATCGAGGCTGTCCTCTAGCGTCAGGATGAATGTCACACGAAGCTTGTCGCCCAGCTCAGAGTGCGGCTTCATCACCACGTCCCAAGCGCCCGCCAACCAATGGCGAGCCACGGCAGCGTCACCCTTCAAAACCATCAGGCGCGACGCCGCGTGGACGGCCAGTTCAGGCATGGCGCGCTCAACATCGTCCAGCGACAGCCAGACGTGGTTCAGCTGTTCCGGGTCATGTGCGGCGTTGAGCAGTTCAAGCGCCAAGCCGCGAATGATGCTCTGTGCAGCCAGCGGTGAAAAGGCCCGGTGCTTGGCCAACAGACGGGCCGTTTCCAGCGCGTCTGAAGTGTGGCCCGCCAGCCTGGCCGCGCGCAATCGCATGCGCAAGGCCAAGGTCCGGCGACCAGCGCCTAGCGGCAACTTGTTCAGCCACTCCATCGCTAGACCCGGCTCGCGGTCTTCCAGAGCCCAACGCGCAGCGCGCAGCTGAATGCCTTCTTGGGTTTCCAGCACGGTTCGGTTGCCATCGCCTTCCAGCGCCTGCTGTAAATGCACGTCACGAACCCCGCGGTTTTGCAAGGCTTGCGCGCTTTCTGCCGCCAACAAATGCGCCAACGACCGCAGCTGCTGCGAGCGCGCCGGCTGATGCCCGGAGTCGGTCCCTACATCGACGATCAACTCGCTCATGTTTTTTTCTTGAAGCAAAGCGTTTTCAGCAGAGCGCGAAGCACGAATAAAGCGACCCGCCAACAGATGCGCCAGCGCGTCCATCAAGGCGGCGTACATGGCACGTTCTTTTTGTTGGGCACGCCAGCGCCGCGCCTGCCGCGGCAGTGATGCCACCACGCTCAGGGCCTTGAGCGCAAAGTGAAACAAGGCAAAAGCCGCCACCAACACCAGCAGCATCAAGTTGAAGGACAGATCGACCCGGTACGGCGGCCAAAACAGCGTCACCACGGCATGGTTGTGGCCGGCCAACAAGGCCACGGCGACGGCCACTCCGAACAGGGCAACAAACCAAAGGGCGGCGCGCATAAGCTGGCTTTGTATCTGAAGGCTTAACGGCCAGCGGCCGCGGTGGCCAAGGCGGCCAGCGTCTCGTCAAAACGCGGCAACTCGCCGGTTCTGAGTTCCGCCTGCGTCTGCTGCAGCAAGGCTTTGGCGGCCTGCGTCTTGCGCGACGAAGCGTCGAAATAACGCGACAAAGTGGACTGCACGCTGGTCAGATCAGAGCGCGCCGCATCGGTTTGCCGCGACAGCAAGGCCAAGCGTGCATTGAGCAACTTGAGCTTGATGTTCTCGCGCAGAAAGTAAGACTGCTCAGGCGCCAGCAAGGCCGCCTCGGGCCGGTCAATCCGACTCACACGCAACAGGCTTTGGGCGTCTTCACGCAGGCCCTGCAGCAGACGACCCGACCAGTTGCTCAACGCCTGGACATCAAAAAAGCGGGCAAAACCCGTGCGCTCTATGGCGGGAGACACGGGCGAGGACAAAGGCTCAACCACGGGCACAGTCAAGCCAGTAGCGGCTTGAATCTCACCGCGCAGCACATCATTGGCGACCGGCAAGCCATCGACCTGACGCACCAGTTCGTCAAGCTTCAAGAGCATCGCAGGGACATCGGTCAGGGCCGCGCTCTTGATGCGTTCGGCATCTTTGGCAATGGCGCGTCGGACGGGACTCAAGCGCGGCTGGGCGGCACGATCCAGCCGCAGCTCAGCTGATTTGAGGGCCGCCAGCAAGGGCTCGGCGCTGCCGGTCAGCTGCGCCTGTTGCTGCGCCAGCCGCAGGTTGGCGTCCATCTCGACCACCAAGTTGTCATCGCGTGAGCGCGACAAGCTTTGCATCAAATCATCCAGCTGGCCACGTTGCACATTGACCTCGCTGATGCGGTTTTCAGCCACAGCCAAGCGTGCAGCCAGTTCACGGCTGCTGTCTTGAGCTTGGCGGGCCAGCGTGCGGGCTTCGACCGCTTGGGTGCCGGTGTCGGTGCTGCGGCGCGCCAGCTCTTCTTGAATATGACTGAGCTTTTGCCACAACATCAAGCAACCCAAGGCCCCCACCAGCGCCAGAATCAAGACGAGCAGCGCCCAAGTGCGCGAGCGCCACCAAGCGTTGGCAGCAGCGGAAGACGCAGGCAGGAGTGGCGCAACAGGCGCATCAGGCGCGCCAAGGCTTGCCGAGGCGGCCGAAGAAGGGGTTGAAGGCGTGTCACTCATGGATGCAGCAATTCTATCGAGGCTACGATGTCGTCCAACGCCGGTCGTGACTCGATAACAACACCCCAACCAGCCGCCTGTGCCGCTTGGGCGATTCTGCTGTGGGTGGCGATGGCTCTGGCCTGCGACCAATCAGCCGGCTGCGGCAAATGGGCCAAGGCTTCTGAACTGCTGAACAGCCAGATAGAACCATCGCTCTGGCTGGCAGCCATGCGCTGCAATTGCGCAGCCGTGAAATGCGGCGCACGGCGTTCGTAAACCGCCACAAAATCAACCGCCGCACCCCCATTTTCAAGCTGACGCGCCAGCCACTCACGACCCGGCGCAGCCGCGTCCGAGTTACCGCTGTGCCCGCGCACGATCAACACGCGCTGCCCCGCCCAATCCCGCTGGCCAATCACTTGCCACAAGGCTTCGGAGTCAAACTGCGCGGCGTCAGCGGGCGGGGTGTCGATCTGCGCCGTCGGCACACCTTGCGCCGCCAACACCTGTGCAGTTCCCGGGCCGGGGGCCATGAAACGAACGCTGGAGAACGATGCCAGGTCCTGTGCAGACGGCTCAGACCCTGAGCGCCTGAGCGCAAAAAAATGTTCAACCGCATTGCCGCTGACAAACATCAAAGCGGCGTAACTGTCTAAATGCGACCACGCAGCACGCGCCGCCGACACATCAGGCGTGCTGGCAATCTCAATCAACGGCAAGGCTTCGGCGTTGATGCCGCGCAGCAGCAGTTGATCTACCCAGCGCTGGGCATCCGGCGCGGGCCGGGTGACGATGACGCGGCCAACCTGAACAGCGCGTTCAAGTACTGGCATCTGAACTGGCATTGGTGGCCCAGACCGCGCCCCCGGCACGCAGCAACGCGGCCACGTGCTCGCCGAGCGCTTCGGCCTCGGCAAAATTGCGCACCTGCGCGTGGTGCTGCACTTGTACCAAGGGCGCCGTCAGCGCCGGCTCTGCACTTGGTACAGCATCTGGCCCCGCTGAGCCAGGGTCGCCCCAAGCCGCTTCAAGTCGCATGCTGTCAGCCGTCTGGTCGCGCGTGAAGGCGGCCAGCGGCATCGAACAACTGCCACCCATGGCACGCGACACCGTGCGTTCAGCGGTGACGGCCAGCCAAGTCGGTTGATGCGCCAGCAAGGCCAGGGCGTCGATCAGGTCTTGGCGTTCTGCCCGCACTTCAATACCGAGCGCGCCTTGACCGGCGGCGGGCAGCATGGTGTCTGGCTCAAAGATGGTGCGAATGCGACTGTCCAGCCCCAAGCGCTGGAGTCCGGCAGCAGCCAGCACGATCGCATCGTATTGGCCTTCGTCGAGCTTGCGCAGGCGGGTGTCGAGGTTGCCGCGCAAGGGCTCAATGCGCAGGTCAGGCCGCAAGGACTTCAAAATCACCAATCGCCGCAAGCTGGACGTCCCGACCACCGCGCCCACCGGCAAGTCAGCCAGCGAGGCATGGTGATTCGAGACAAAAGCATCGTGCGGGTCGCCGCGCTCCAGCACGCAAGCCAAGGCAAAACCAGCCGGCAAGTCCATCGGCACATCTTTCAGCGAATGGACGGCAAGGTCAGCCCGGCCATCCAGCAACGCCGTCTCCAACTCCTTGACAAACAAGCCCTTGCCGCCGACTTTGCTCAATGAGCGGTCCAAAATTTGATCGCCCAGGGTGGTCATACCTAGCAGTTCAACCTGCCAGCCCAAGCGGCTTTCAAGCAAAGCCTTGACGTGCTCGGCTTGCCAGAGCGCCAAACGGCTTTCGCGGGTGGCGATCACCACTTTTTTGACTGCTAAATTTGTATGTTCGACCACTGGTAACTGCCTTGTTAACTTTCAATGGCGTGAATGCTAGCATGCAGCCTTTCGTACAACAGGGCGGCGACATGGCGACTTCAGCACGGGCAAAAACCTCTCCAACGCCAGCCGCAGCCAGCGCACGCACCAAAGACAACGAGCGGCCACTGGTCGAAGACATCCGCCTGCTCGGCCGCATTCTGGGCGACGTCATTCGAGAACAAGAAGGCGTGGCCGCCTACGAGCTGATCGAGCAAGTGCGCAAACTCTCCGTGAGCTTCCGGCGTGACGCTGATGCAGAGGCCGACAAGGCTTTGAAAAAACTGCTTAAAGGATTGAGTGGTGATCAAACCGTCAGCGTCATCCGCGCCTTCACCTATTTCAGCCATCTGGCGAATCTGGCCGAAGACCGGCACCACATTCGCCGCCGCGCCATCCATGAACGCGCTGGCGACACACAAGAAGGCAGTATTGATGTGGCACTGGCGCGGCTGCGTTGGGCCGGTATTTCGCCCAAAACCATTTCGCAGACGCTGGCGAAAAGCTTTGTCTCACCGGTGCTGACCGCGCACCCGACCGAAGTCCAGCGCAAAAGTATTTTGGACGCTGAGCGCGGCATTGCCCTGCTGCTCACGGGGCGCGACGAAGTCAAAGCCAGGGCCGCCGCCGTCAACGCCGCCAAAGACCTGCTCAGCCCGCGCGAACTCGCAGCCAACGAGGCGCAGTTGCGCGCCCGAGTGATGCAGCTCTGGCAAACCCGCCTGCTACGCTTTTCCAAACTCACGGTGGCCGACGAGATCGACAACGCGCTGAGTTATTACGAAGCCACTTTTTTGCGTGAGATTCCCAAGCTCTACGCCGACCTTGAGCGCGAGTTGGGCAACCAAGCCGTGCACAGTTTTTTGCGCATGGGCCAGTGGATTGGCGGCGACCGCGATGGCAACCCCAACGTCAGCGCCGAAACCCTCGAGTACGCGCTGCGCAGGCAAGCCGAGATGGCGCTGCGC
>JABMMH010000357.1 GCA_013205645.1 Polaromonas sp.
CAAGCGAACGTCGCGGGCCATGGCCAGCAGCATTTTGCGGAAAGACTCCGCCTTATTTTCTTCGCGGGTGTTGAACTCCAGCTTTTCCAGCTTGGTCAGTCCGTCAACCAGCTCGGCGACCGGCGCACCGAAGCGCTCGATCAGGTCTGGCTTGGTGATGCCGCAGTCTTCAATCGCGTCGTGCAACAACGCCGCCATGAGGGCTTGTGCGTCAAGCTTCCATTCAGCGCATTGCTGCGCCACGGCGATCGGATGGGTGATGTACGGTTGGCCGCTGTTACGCAGCTGGCCAAGGTGGGCTTCATCGGCATAACGGTAAGCGCGGCGGACGTTGTCGACGTCGGCGGCGCTCATGTAGTCGAGTTTGGCGGTGAGCATGGCAAAGCTTGCCGCAGCAGCATTGGCTGCGGCAGGTGTTGGCTTGGCCATGACCGGCGAAAGTAACGAACTCATAGCCTTAAATGTATCTTGAGAGGGAAGACCTGTGTGCGGAGGCGCTATTTTTGGGACCCGTAAAACAAAAAAGCACCGACAAGCGGTGCTTTTGATTTGATGCAGAAGCGATCAGAGCGGTACTTTTTTCAGCATCTCGAGGCCGACCTTACCGGCTGCAATTTCGCGCAGGGCGGTCACGCCAGGCTTGTTTTTGCTTTCGATTTTGGGTGCGTGACCTTGGCTCAGCATGCGGGCGCGGTACGTGGCAGCCAAAACCAACTCAAAGCGGTTGGGAATTTGTTCCAGGCAGTCTTCAACAGTGATGCGGGCCATGAGGTTCTCCGGGTAAGCAGTAAGCGCTGGGGTGAGCGAGGATTTCAGGGAATGTTCAAGGCTTGGAAGATATCAGCACGGGCACGCCGCTGAGCTGAAAACTTGAGCCGCTGGGCGTGAACAATGGTTTTCAGGTCGAAAACCGCACGCTCGAACAACTCATTGATTATAACGAAGTCAAATTCTTGGGCTTGGGTCATCTCCAAAGCCGCATTTTTCAAGCGCAATTCAATGACCTCGGCGCTGTCTTCGCCGCGACGCTGTAGGCGCGAACGGAGTTCTTCCCAGCTCGGCGGCAAGATAAAGACCAGCACCGCGTTGGTGAAGATTTTTTTGATGTTGAGAGCGCCCTGAAAGTCGATTTCCAGAATCACGTCGGCGCCGTGTTGCATGCGCTCTTCGATCGTGTGGCGCGAGGTGCCGTAGCGTTGGCCATGCACATGGGCCCACTCTAAGAGGGCATTGCGTTCGACCATGCCGTCGAATTCGTCGTTCGACAAAAAGAAGTATTCGCGGCCGTGTTTTTCTTGCCCCCGCGGGGGGCGCGTGGTGTGCGAGACGGCGGGTTGCACCCTGGCGTCAATTTCCAACAGCGCTTTGACAAGGCTGGATTTACCTGCACCGCTGGGCGCGGCAACCACAAACAAATTTCCGGGGTAGTCCATAAAAAGCCTGTTATTCGATGTTTTGTACTTGTTCGCGGATCTGCTCGATCAGCACTTTCATGTCGACCGAAATGCGCGTGAGCTCCAGGGCGGCTGACTTGGAACCCATGGTGTTGGCTTCGCGGTGCAGCTCTTGAATCAGAAAATCAAGGCGTTTGCCAACCTCGCCACCTTTGGCCAGTAGGCGGTCGATTTCGTCCAAGTGCGACGCCAGACGGGTGATCTCTTCGGCCACATCAATGCGAATGGCAAAGGCAGTGGCCTCGGTTAAGGCGCGGTCTTGTGCGGCCTCTGGCAGGGCGGCGCTGTCGGCCAGCGCCATGGCTTCTTTCCAACGCTCCAAGAAGCGGTTTTTTTGCTGCTCGACCAGTTTCGGCACCAGCGGGCCGGCTTGCGCTGCCAGCGTGCGCAACTGAGCAGTGCGGTCGGTCAGCATGGCTGACAGGCGGGTGCCTTCGCGCTCACGTGCTGCAAGCAATTCTTTGACGGCTTTTTTGGCCAGTTTGAGGAGTTCGTCGCCGTAGTCGTGTGGTTTTTGGTCCTCGTTGACGGCGATGCGCAAGACATCGGCAACGCTTAAGCCGGCGGCTTGCGGCAGCCACGTCTTGATGGTGTCTTCAAAAGAACCGAGCCGCTGCAGCGTTTGGGCTGTGGGCGCACGCAGGCTGCTGGCTGAACTGCTCTCTAACCAAACGCGGAGTTCGACTTTGCCGCGTTTGAGCTGGCTGGTCAGGATCTCGCGCAAGGCGGGTTCTGCTTGGCGCAGTTCGTCCG
>JABMMH010000358.1 GCA_013205645.1 Polaromonas sp.
CAAGAACTCGTGTTGGCCGTGGCCGCAGCCCGTCATCAACACGATGCCTGGGCCTACCAGCAGCGCATGGCGCGCTTGACGCGCTTGCTGATGGCCGAGTTCGCTGCCCTCAAGCGCGAACGCGGTTGGGTCGACATGAACGACGTCGAACGCGCTGCATTGGTCATGCTGGGCGATCCGGTGTTGTCGGGCTGGGTGCAAGAAAAACTCGATGCCCGCGTGCGCCATTTGTTGATCGATGAATTTCAAGACACCAATCCGCTGCAGTGGCAGGCGTTGCTGGCTTGGCTGGGCAGCTACACCGGCGCCGGGCAAGCGCCCAGCGTGTTCATCGTCGGTGACCCGAAGCAAAGTATTTACCGCTTTCGGCGGGCTGAACCGCAGGTGTTTCGGGCCGCGCAAGCCTTTGTGCAAAACGGTCTGGGCGGTGACCTGCTGAGTTGCGACCACACCCGGCGCAACGCGCAAGGCGTCATCAGCGCCGTCAATGCGGCCATGGCGCAGGCCGTTGAAGTCGACGGCTACGATGGCTTTCGTGCGCACAGCACGGACGCCGCGCAGCTGGGCGCGGTCGGCCGCTTGCCGCCGATCTTGCGTGTCAAGGCAGCTAAGTCTGAGGGTGCGGAGCCCATAGATTGGCGTGACAGCTTGACGCAGCCCCGCGAAGTCCCCGAAGAAACGCTGCGCACGCTGGAAGCGCGCCAAGCCGCCGCGTGGATTGCCTCGCAACTCACGACTGCAACCCTCAAGCCCGCCGACATCATGGTGTTGTCGCGCAAACGCGCGGGCTTGTTGCCTTTGCAAAATGAATTGCGTGCGCTCAACATTCCCGCCCAGATCGGCGAAAAAACCGCCTTGATTGACTGCTGTGAAGTGCAAGACATCGTGGCGCTGCTGGATGCGCTGGTGTCGCCGCAACACGATTTGTCGCTGGCGCGGGCGTTGCGTTCGCCGCTGTTTGGCGTCGATGACACGGCGTTGGTCCAGCTCGCTTTGGCGCAGCGCAGGCTGAGCCAGCCGTGGTACCAACTGCTGCAGGGCGATACCACGAGTCCGCTGGCAGAACTGCAAACCGGCGAGGCTCAAAGCTTGGCCGGTGTCGCGCTGCAATTGGCGCGCTGGAAAAATTGGCTCGACACGCTGCCGCCGCACGACGCGCTGCAATCCATCTACGACGACGGTGATGTGTTGGCGCGCTTTGCCGCTGCCGCGCCTGATGCGCAGCGCGTGGCCGTGTTGGCCAACTTGCGCGCCTTGCTGGCGGTGACTTTGCAAGTCGATGGCGGTCGCTACACCACGCCATACGCCTTGGTGCGAGCCCTCAAAGCCGGCGGCATTCAGGCTCCGGCCACCGTCAGCCAAGAGGCGGTGCGGCTCTTGACCATCCACGGCGCCAAGGGGCTGGAGGCCGAAGCCGTGTTGTTGCTCGACACCGACACGCCACCGCGTAGCGCCGACAGCATGGGCGTGCTGGTTGACTGGCCGGGCGAGTCTGCCGTGCCGCACCGCTTTGTTTTTCTGGTCAGCGAAAGCCGCCCGCCGGCTTGCTGTGCCGATGCCTTGCAAGCCGAAAAAGACGAGCGTCACCGCGAAGAACTCAACGCCTTGTACGTGGCCCTGACGCGGGCTAAGACAACGCTGGCGATGTCGTCGATTGAGCCGTACCGTGCTGCCCCTGGCAGCTGGTGGCTTCGGCTGCACGCGTTGGCGGCAGAGTGGCCGCAGCCGACCCCGACGGCTGTGGCGACTGAGCTCAGCGCCGTGTCAGTGATTGATTTCCCCGAGTTGCCGCCCGCGCCTTTGCTGCCTGTTGCCATTGCCAAACCAGCGACTGATTCGGCGGCGTCGCGTACCGGTCAGGCCATGCATCGCTTGCTCGAATGGGGGGCTATGTCTGAACAACATGTGCGGGCCATCACGCGCGAGTTTCGCTTGGATGTGGCGCAAGCCCAAGCGGCCTTGGCCGGTGCCCAAGCGGTCTTGGCTGGCGCTGGTGCGTGGGCTTGGATGCCAGCGGTCGTCAACTGGCAGGGCAACGAGGTCGAGCTGGCTTATGCGGGCCAAAGCCTGCGCTTAGACCGATTGGTGCGGCGAAAAGATGCGGGGCACGAAGGCCATTGGTGGGTGCTGGACTACAAGTCAAACGCCGCGCCGCAAGACCTGCCAGAACTGCGCGCGCAAATGCAGACCTACTGCGCTGCGGTGCAGGCGGTTTACCCCGGGCAAACCGTCAAGGCGGCCTTTTTGACGGCGCAGGGGAAGTTGCTTGAAGTGGATTGGGAACGCTAGATTTGGAACTGTGATAATGGAGGTTTGCCAAGGGCTGTCTGGTCGTTAACTGCCTGATTCTGATCTGATAGCTGCTTGGCGCGAATGGACTTTTTTTGAGCAACACACCTTCCTTGTCAACCGGCACCGCTGTCCGTCGCGTGGCTGTCATTGGTGGCGGTCCTGCGGGCCTGATGGCGGCTGAAATTTTGTCGGGCGCTGGCCCTGCGCTGTCGGTGCAGGTGTTTGACGCCATGCCATCGGTCGGCCGTAAGTTTTTGCTGGCGGGCAAAGGCGGCCTCAACCTCACGCATTCCGAACCACCCGCTACGTTCAACGCGCGTTACGGTGACCGCGCCGCCTCACTCGAACCCTTGCTGGCCGAGCTCGGCGGTGCTGAGATGCGTCAGTGGGCTGAGGGCTTGGGCGTAGACACCTTTGTCGGCAGCTCGGGCCGGGTCTTTCCAAAAGACATGAAAGCTGCACCGTTGCTGCGCAGCTGGTTGCATCGTTTGCGGGCGTCGGGTGTTCAGTTCTCGATGCGGCATCGTTGGCTCGGCTGGGCTGACAACGGTGCGCTCCGTTTTTCAACGCCATCGGGCGAGCAAATGGTGCAGGTTGATGCTGTTGTGTTGGCCCTTGGCGGTGGCAGCTGGTCCCGTTTGGGTTCGGATGGTGCCTGGGTGCCCTTGTTGGCGCAGCGCGGCATTGACGTGCAGCCCTTGCGGCCGTCCAACTGTGGTTTTGATGTGGCGGCGCGGCCGGTCGGATTGGCTGAAACGGCTGGGCCTGTTGCAAAAGAGCCTTCAATCTCAGGTTGGTCGCCGTATTTCGTCAGCCGTTTTGCGGGGCAGCCGTTCAAGTCGGTGGCGATTAATCTCACTGATTCGCTGGGCCAAGAGTTCAGCCGCCGCGGTGAGTTTGTGGCCACGGCGACGGGTGTTGAAGGCAGTTTGGTTTACGCCGCATCAAGCTTTCTGCGCGATGACATTGAGCGCACGGGCAGCGCCACTTTCACGCTGGATTTGCGGCCTGACAAGTCGGCTCAGCAGGTGCTGGCAGAGGTTCGACACCCGCGTGGTTCGCGTTCGCTGTCGAGCCATCTGAAAAGCCGTTTGGGTCTGGAGGGTATCAAGGCCGCCATTCTTCATGAGTTGCTGGACAAAGACGCCATGGCCAACCCCATCAAGTTAGCCGCCGCCATCAAGGCGCTGCCGATCACGGTGGTGCGGACACGGCCAATCGACGAAGCCATTAGCAGCGCGGGCGGTGTGTCTTTTGACGCCGTGGACGCAGATCTGAAAATCAAAGCCAGTCAGCCAGTTGGAGGCGCCATTTTTTGTGCCGGTGAAATGCTCGACTGGGAAGCCCCCACCGGCGGCTACTTGATGACCGCCTGCTTTGCCAGCGGTCGCAAGGCCGGGCAAGGCGTATTACGACACTTCGGGATCACATCATGATTGTTCGCTTTCACATTGACCAGTTTGAAAAAGGCAGCTTCGATTACCGCGTCACGCACGAGGGAGAAGACCTGTACGCCGACGCCGGTCTGTCGAGCATTGAAGAGTGCATCAATGCCGCAGTCGACGGTCTAGGCCAAGACGCGCTGGGCGCGGAAATCGCCTACAAAAACGTCATCAGCGGCACCTACCCGCTTGCCTCATTGGCCCTGATGTCTGCGCAAATTGCCGACCATGCGGAGAACTCGACGGCGGCGATTGAAGAGTTGTTGCGTCAGCCCTTGGGGGATTAGTTGGCGCTGATTTCATCGGATGAATTCACCGATGGAGTCTCTGCGCAACCATTTGCAGGACATTACGTCCACTAAAACCATAAATTATTTATCGTTCATTTATTTTAAGAATACTTTTTTTATTCATGTCGGTTGGTCACACTCTGAGTTGAGGCCTTTGGCGGTTCTTTATAAGCTGTCAAAGAGACTTCCCAATAAAAGGAGACATCAACATGATTATTTCTGTACCGCGCACGTCGCGCCGTTTGGCATTGCGCAGCAGTGTGCTGCTGGCACTTGGTTTGTACGTTTCCGCAGCCATGGCCGCCTATCCGGACAAGCCGATCCGGATGGTGATTCCTTACCCGCCGGGTGGTGCTACTGACATCATCGGGCGCATCGTGGCGCTCAAATTGGGCGAGGCGCTGGGGCAGCAGGTGGTGGTCGACAACCGCGGCGGCGCCGGTGGCAATATCGGCGCCGAGGCGGTGGCTAAAGCCAGCCCTGACGGCTACACCTTGTTGATGGGGGCCTTGACGTCGCACTCCACGATTGCCACCCTTGAAAAGGGGCGACTGCGTTACGACTTGATCAAAGATTTTTCCCCCGTCATGGTGGTGGGTTCGGTGCCGCTGGTGGTCGTGGTGAACCCGACACTGCCGGTCAAAACCTTTCAGGAGTTGGTGGCCTATGGCAAAGCCAACCCGAACAAGCTGAACTTCGCATCCTCTGGCCCGGGCGCACCGCAGCGCTTGGCGGCCGAGATCATGATCGACGTCACCGGCGTCAAAATGGTCCACATCCCCTACAAAGGCAGCGGCCCCGCCATGGTCGATTTGGTCGGCGGTCAGGTCAATATGATGGTTGAGACGGTGCCTGCTGCCCTTGGCTTCATCAAGTCTGGGCAACTTCGCGCTCTGGCCGTCACAACGCCAAATCGCATCTCAATGCTGGCCGACATTCCGACGACCGCTGAAGTGGGTCAGCCAGCGATTGAGATCAGCTCCATGTTTGGCGTCTTGGCACCAGCGGGCACGCCGCCCGCGATCGTGGCGCAATTGAACGCGGCCTTGGCCAAGATGGTGGTGTCGCCAGAATCCAAAGAACTGCTGCTCAAGCAGGGCGTGTTTGCGGCCAGCCCAAGCTCGCCGGCCCAGTCGGCAGAGCGTATCCTTGCCGAGGTCACACGTTGGGGAAATTTGATCCAGAAAGCTGGCATCAAATCTGAATGAACCCTCGTCTTTGACGCGCCATCCTGTTTCGTTGCCACCGCCACTGTTAAAGCCAAGAGTCCCCATGACAAGTAACCCGCCTTCAACCGATTCATCCCACAACGCTGACGCCCCTGAGCCGACAGGCATGCGCAAAGGTTTGACCAGCTATGGTGACGCTGGCTTCTCGCTGTTCTTGCGAAAAGCCTTCATCAAAGGCGCCGGCTTCACAGACAAGGCGCTGGATCGACCGGTCATCGGCATTGCCAACACTGGCAGCGCTTACAACCCCTGCCATGGCAACGTCACGCAGCTGATTGAAGCGGTCAAGCGCGGCGTCATGTTGGCGGGCGGTTTGCCGATGGATTTCCCGACCATCTCTGTGCACGAGAGCTTCGCCGCGCCGACCAGCATGTATTTGCGCAACCTCATGTCGATGGACACCGAAGAAATGATTCGCGCCCAGCCGATGGACGCCGTGGTCTTGATCGGTGGTTGCGATAAGACCGTGCCAGCGCAATTGATGGGTGCTGCGTCGGCCGGTATTCCGGCGATTCAGCTGATCACTGGATCGATGTTGACCGGTTCCCACCGCGGCGAGCGTGTTGGTGCCTGCACCGACTGCCGGCGTTATTGGGGTAAGTTTCGCGCGGGTGAGATTGATGCGGAAGAAACAGCGGCGGTCAACAACCAGCTGGTCGCCAGCGTCGGCACTTGCTCGGTGATGGGCACCGCCCGCACGATGGCCTGC
>JABMMH010000359.1 GCA_013205645.1 Polaromonas sp.
CTGCATTTCGAACTGCGCAAAGACGGCGTTATTTCGCGCACCGACTTGGGGCCAACCACAGCCGACGTGCTGCCTGCTGACGACCTGACCGTGCGTGCCGCCCGCGCCTTGCAAGCGGCCATCGGAACCTCGCTGGGCGTGAACATCAGCCTTGAAAAACGTATTCCTTCGCAGGCCGGCATGGGCGGCGGGTCGTCAGACGCGGCGAGTTGTCTGCGCGCGCTGCAGAGGCTCTGGGGGGTTTATGTGCCGCCGGAAAAATTACAAGCGATCGCCCTGAGCTTGGGTGCAGATGTGCCGTTCTTCCTAGGTTCAGGCCACGCTTGGGTCGAAGGCATCGGCGAGCAGATGACCCCGATTCAATTGCCGTCGGCACAGTTTTTAGTGGTCAAGCCATCTGCCGGACTGTCAACGCCGGCAATTTTTTGCGCATCAGATCTAAAACGGGACACACAAACTGCTACAATGCTAGGCTTTGCTGCAAATGACGAAGACTGTGTTTACGGATACGGACGAAACGACTTGCAGCCGGTTGCCGAGAAGCTTTGTGCGCCGCTGGTTCAGTCTCTTGACTGGCTCGCAGCGCAAGGACTCAAGGGAAGAATGACCGGCTCGGGTAGTGCTGTTTTTGCGCAAATTTTGCAAGATTCAATGATTCCAGTAGCCCCAAGCGACTGGATCATAAAAAAATGCAGAAATCTGGAGGAACATCCTCTAACCGGTTGGTAGAATGCCGGTTTTAGGACAAGTTTTCTAGAAAAGGTTAATTATGTTTATAGGTTGATTGCTGATGTTAAGGGTTGCCGCAAGGCAGCCACGTGACAGCAGTTGACCTGTGTAGGGGTGTCGCCAAGTTGGTTAAGGCACTGGATTTTGATTCCAGCATTCGCAGGTTCGACTCCTTCCACCCCTGCCAAATTTTTGGGCCTTTGCCGCGGACTTTGATCCAAAGTCCGGGCATCGGCCTTTTGCTTTTGCGTGTTTTAGTGCGTCTTTTGCCTCTTCACCGCTTCAATGCCAAACACCGCTGGACCCCTCATGCTGCCGCACAACCCTGAATTCATGGTTTTCACTGGCAATGCCAATCCGGGCTTAGCCCAGGAAATTGCCCAGAACCTCGGCATTGCGTTGGGTGCGGCCCATGTTGGCCGTTTCTCCGATGGTGAAGTCACCGTCGAGATTCAGCAAAACGTCCGAGCCCGCGAAGTCTTTGTGGTGCAGTCAACCTGCGCACCGACCAACGACAACCTGATGGAATTGCTGATCATGGTGGACGCGCTGAAGCGTGCTTCTGCTGAACGCATTTCCGCCGTTATCCCCTACTTTGGTTACGCTAGGCAAGACCGCCGTCCGCGTTCGGCGCGTGTGCCGATCACGGCCAAAGTCGTTGCTAATATGCTGCAAGCTGTCGGCGTCTCACGGGTTCTGACCATGGACTTGCACGCTGACCAGATTCAGGGATTTTTCGATATTCCTGTCGATAATATTTACGCCTCACCCGTCTTGTTGGGTGACCTGCGCCAGCAAAACTACAACGACCTGATGGTTGTCTCGCCAGACGTCGGCGGCGTGGTTCGCGCACGTGCGCTGGCAAAGCAGCTGGGCTGCGACATGGCCATCATTGACAAGCGTCGGCCTAAAGCCAATGTGTCTGAAGTCATGCACGTGATCGGCGACATTGATGGCCGCAACTGCGTCATCATGGACGACATGATCGACACCGCTGGCACGCTGCTCAAAGCGGCTGAAGTGCTGAAAGAACGCGGCGCCAAGAAGGTTTATGCCTATTGCACACACCCGATTTTTTCGGGCCCCGCGATCGACCGCATTGCCAAAAGTGATGCCCTTGACGAAGTCGTGGTGACCAACACTATCGCGCTGACCGACAGCGCTTTGGCTTGCCCCAAAATTCGCCAACTCTCTGTTGCACCGCTGATTGCAGAAACAATCCAGCGCATTGCCAAGGGTGAGTCGGTGATGAGTTTGTTCTCGGATCAAGACAATCTGTTCTGATCCCTGGCAAAAAAGTGGGCGGCGCTTTTAGATGCCGCCTTTTACGTCACGAGGCAAGCTGGTCGCGGCCTGCCTCTTCAGGAGAAATAGTATGAAATTCACCGCTTTTGAGCGCGCATTGCAGGGTACGGGTGCGAGCCGCCGTCTCCGCATCACCGGCCGCACGCCCGGTATTGTTTATGGTGGCACGGCTCCAGTCACGATGATCGAGCTCGATCACAACGCACTGTTCCACGCTATCAAAAAAGAAGCTTTCCACGCTTCCATCCTCGAGATGGAATTGGCAGGCAACGTCCACAAGGTCTTGCTGCGCAACTTGCAAATGCACCCCTTCAAACAGCAAATTCTGCACATTGACTTCCAGCGCGTCGAAGCTACGACCCGCATGACGATCAAAGTGCCACTGCATTACAGCGGTGAAGAGAATTCTCCAGCGATCAAAACTGAGAACTGCTTAGTCAACCACGTGGTGACTGACCTGACAGTGTCTTGCTTCCCAGCTGACATTCCTGAATTCATCGCCGTCGACTTGAGCGGAATCAAAAAAGGTTCACCTGTCCACGTCAAAGACATCACGCTGCCAAAAGGCGTGAAGTTTTTGGTCAAGGGCAAAGTCAACCCACTGTTGGTTTCTGTCACGACTATCGTTGAAGAAGCGCCCGCTGAAGAAGCGCCAGCCGCTGACGGCAAAGACGCTAAAGGCGGCAAAGGCAAGCCTGCAGCCAAGCCAGCCGCTAAGAAGTAAGCTTTTCACTGAGCCTTGCCTCACGGCCACGGCCC
>JABMMH010000360.1 GCA_013205645.1 Polaromonas sp.
CTCAGTGGGCAGCGCGCAGTATTTAGCGGCTGAAGTCTTTCGCTCCATGGCCGGCATTGAGGCGACCATCATTCCCTACAAGACCTCAGCCGACGTCGTTCGCGCGCTGCGCGCCGGTGACGTGCAAGCGATTTTTGAGACCATCGCGCCTATCATCCCGCATGCCAAAGCCGGCACCATGCGCGTGCTGGGTGTGACCGAGGCTCAGCGCTTTCCGAGCCTGCCACACGTGCCGACGATTGCCGAAAGCGGTCTGCCCAACTATGAGATCGCCGGCTGGAACGGTATCGCTGTACCAGCCCGCACACCGCGCGAAATCATCAACAAGCTGAACGCCGATATCAACGCCGCCGTCATGCAACCCGATATACGCCAGAAGTTTCTCGACCTCGGCGTGATAGCGCGCGGCAACACGCCAGAGCAAATGACGGCGCTGCTGAAAAAAGACATCGCTTGGTGGCGCGGCGTGATTGAAAAAGCCAAGATCGCCAAGCAATGAGCTCAACGACCACAGCGCCTACTAACGACTCTTCTACGGATGTAGCGCGCCCCAGAATCTACATCCTCGACGCCTTCCATGAGGCCGGCATTGCGCTGGCTCGGCAACACGCCGAGGTGGTTTGCTGGCCCGACCCGGCCATCAAGAACTGGCCGGAGGAGGCCGATGGCGTGATGGTCCGCATGACACCGATCACGCCCGAACAACTCGCCCGCGCAAAGCACGTCAAGGTCATCTGCAAACAAGGCGTCGGCTTTGAGACGATCGCCATCGACGCCGCCAGAGCGCACAACATTCCGGTCTGCCGAACCCCCGGCGTGAACAGCGAAGCCGTGGCTGAAATGGCTTTTGCATTGGCACTCAGCGTCGCACGCCGCGTGGCGCGCTTTGACCGCATGCTGCGCGCGGGTAAAGCCATTGTCAGACCGCAGCATCTGGGCATCGAACTGCAAGGCAAAACCGTCGGCATTGTCGGCATGGGCAACATCGGAAAATCTGTCGCCCGCAAATGGTTGGGCGCCTTTGACGCCAAGCTACTGACCTACGCCCCACGCAGCCCGGCAGACCATTGGAGTGATCTGCCACACACCCGCGTGGCCTCGCTGCACGAGATGCTGCCGCAGGTCGATGTGCTCACCTTGCACTTGCCACTCAGCGCCGAAAGCCACCACATGATCGGTCGCCGCGAGCTGGCGCTGATGAAGAAAAACGCCATTCTGATCAACGTCTCGCGCGGCGGCATCATCGACGAAAAAGCGCTCTTTGAGTCGATGTCAAGCGGCCATTTGTTTGGCGCAGGCCTGGATGTCTTTGAGGTCGAGCCGCCTCCCGCTGACTATCCGCTTTTGCAATTAGAGAATGTGGTCGCCACACCGCACGCCGCGGGCGGCACGCACGAGACCCAGACAAGAAGCGCCTTGCAAGTCGCGCAACAAGTTATCGATGTGCTGCAAGGCCAACCACCCGCCAACTGCGTCAACGGATAGGCGCGCCAAACCCAAGCGCCCTGCTCACTGTTCAGAACCCCAAAAAAACCGCCATGCCTCACCCCACACCTTCAACCGCCATTCACGGCGTCTCACATCAGCCACCCCACTCCGTGTTGCCCGCCGGTAGCTGCGACTGTCACACGCATGTGTTCGGGCCAACCGACCGCTATCCGCTGGCAGCAGACCGGCAGTACACGCCAGATCAAGCCCGGCTTGAAGACATGCTGCGCCTGCACGACCAGCTCGGCATTGAGCGGGTTGTCATCGTTCACCCAAGCCCCTATGGCAGCGACAACAGCTGCACCGTAGACGCCCTGCTGGCTTTGGGTGAACGTGGCCGCGGCGTTGCCGTAATCGACGAAAAGACCAGCGACAAGCAGCTGCAAACCATGCACGACGCTGGCGTGCGCGGTGTCCGCATCAACCTTGAAACCGGTGGCATTCATGACCCAGCCTTGGCCACGCGCCAGCTGCTGTGGGCGCATGACCGCGTCAAAGACCTCGGCTGGCATGTTCAGATTTATACCAATCTGGCCGTTTTTGCATCCATTGAATCGGCGTTGGACCAACTCTCGGTGCCCGTGGTGCTGGATCACTTTTGCCGTGCGCAAGCCAGTCTCGGGCCAGACCAAGCGCACTTTGGCAATTTGCTCCAGCGAGTACGCCAAGGCCAAGTGTGGGTCAAGCTGTCAGCACCGCATCGCATCTCCAACGCGCCTGATTGCGCCGATGCGGCAGTCATGGTCCAAGCCTTGATAGCGGCCAACCCTGATCGCCTGCTGTGGGGCACCGATTGGCCACACCCGGGCGCAGCACCAGGCAAGCCGCGGCAGCGCGAAGTGGTTGAAACCTTCAACCCGGTTGACGATGGCCGAGCCCTGAACCGCTTGGTCGACTGGGTCAATGACCCGATCATTCTTAAAAAGATTCTGGTCAACAACCCGGCCAAAATTTACGACTTCAAAAAAATATAAATCAAACGGGAGACAAACTAATGAGCATCAACACCACCGGAAACCGCCGTCAGTTCAACCTTCAACTCGGGGCTTTGCTGGCGGCCAGCACGGCACTGCCTGCGGGTCAGGCGTTGGCACAAGAGTCGGCCAAGCCGATTCGCATCGTCGTGCCGTTCGCGCCGGGGGGCAGCAACGACATTGTTGGCAGAACCATGGCCCAGCAACTCTCAATCCGCCTGAAGCGCTCGGTCGTGGTTGAAAACGTGCCGGGCGCTGGCGGCGCCATTGGTTCGGCCATGGTCGCCAGGGCCGAACCCGACGGCAACACCTTGCTGCTGATCTCCTCGACCTTCACGATGAACGCCTCAGTCATGAAGCTCAGCTATGACCCGGTGAAGTCTTTCACGCCCGTGGCCATGCTCGGCATGGGCCCGAGCGTGATTGTGGTGGCCGCCAGCCTGCCCGTGAACTCGATCAAGGAATTGATTGATTACTCCAAGAAAAATTCAGGCAAAGTCTTCTTCGGCTCAGCGGGTGTCGCCAGCTTCCAGCACTTCGCCATCGAGCTGTTCAAATTGCGCACCGGCGCTGACCTGTCCGTCGTTCACTACAAAGGCGGCGGTCCGGCTTTGATCGATTTAGCCGCTGGCCATGTTCATGTGTCATTAGGTAGCTTGATACAGATGCAGACTTTCCTGCGCTCCGGAAAAATCAAGATCTTGGGCGTTGCCGGCGCCCGCCGTGTCGACCTGATCCCCGATGTCCCGACGCTGAAAGAAACTGGCGTCGACGTAGAAGTCAGCAACTGGTGGGGCCTGCTGGCGCCTGCTGGCACGCCCATCAATTTGGTCGATAGACTGAACCGCGAAGCCAATGCTGCACTGGCGGAGCCGGATATGAAAAAGCGCTTTGCCAACGAAGGGGCTGATCCGTTGCCGATGTCCCGCGCAGAGTTTGAAAAACTCATGTCTGAGGAAACTGCCAAGTGGGCCAAAGTCGCCCGCGACACCGGTATCAAAATCGAATAAAGGAGTCCTACCGTGAGCATGACCATACGCACGATCAATGAGATTTTCGGGGCTGAGATTTCTGGGCTTGACCTGACGCAGCCTGTTGGCGAGTCCACCCGGACCGAGCTCAACACGCTGTTTTCCAAACATGCGGTACTGGTCTTTCGGGATCAGCCTCTGACGCCGCCACAGTTCATGCAGGCAGCCGAAATCTTCGGCACCCTGATGGACCAGCAAATCAAAAAATTTGTCCTGCCAGACTATCCTTTGGTGGGTTGCAACTCGACCAAAGACTTGCCGCGCAAGAACGGCAAGCTGCAGGTACGCGGCGAAAACTACCACACAGACCACTCGAACGACATCGCCCCACCCAAGGCGACCAGCCTGCTCGCGGTGGAAATTCCGTCCTACGGCGGCGATACGCAGTTTGTTGATGTGCGGCGGGCCTATGACGATTTGCCCGAGGCCCAGAAAATCGCTTTGAAACAACTGCGCTCCAAACATGTGCATGAAAGCAGCCGCAGTCCGCGCAGTTTTGCCAAGCTGAGCCCCGAAGACATGGCCAAAATTCCACACACCGCGCAACCGCTGGTCATCAAACACCCTGTCAGCGGGCGACCTGCGCTGTACCTGAACACCGGCCGCATGGAAGGCATCGAAGGCATGGCCGCGGATGAAGGCTTTGCCTTGATTGATGAACTTTACCAACACGCCACCCAATCCAAATACGAGTATCGCCACCCCTGGCGTGTCGGCGACATGGTGATTTGGGACAACCGCAGCGTGATGCACCAAGCCAATGCAGATTACGACCCGGAAGAATACCGCTACCTTTACCGCGTCATGTTGCAGGGCGATAAGTTACAGCCTTACGCTTAATTTAAACTGATTTAGTTCATTCACATGTATCTATCCGTTACAAATATTGCTTAATGATGAATAATCATCGATACTCTTCAGCTTAAAGACCACGCAAGAAACAGACACCACACATGGGTTGCCAATCACAAAGGC
Source organism: Polaromonas sp. (assembly GCA_013205645.1). GTDB lineage: Bacteria > Pseudomonadota > Gammaproteobacteria > Burkholderiales > Burkholderiaceae_C > Polaromonas. Next base: position 4,469 of record JABMMH010000360.1, read on the forward strand.
AACCCGCCTCCGATTCCCTTGCGCCGGGTCAATAAGGAAATAAATGACTATGGACTTTGTTGGCATTGGTGAGGCAACGAAAATTTTGGGGCTGTCTCGTACATCCATCCAAAAATTGGTGGACTCCGGTAAGCTTCCGGCGGTCAAAACCAATGGCGGGCACCGGCGTATCTTGCGCAGTTCCATTGAAGCGCTGAACCAGAAGATGGGCCACAAAGCCATGCTCAGGCTGGCGTCGTCGAATCCTGGTGGCATGCACCACATGACAGATCCGCACCCTGATCAGGTGCAGATCCATGTCCTCATCGTCGAAGACGACGAGCCGACGGCCAGCGTCCTCGTGGCTCTGCTTGAAACGCACTACCCCGACATCAAATGCACAGTGGCTTCAGACGGACTGGACGCGGTGTTGCAGCTGGAGCGCGTGCGTCCACGCATTCTCATCACCGATCTCAACATGGAACCTTTTGACGGCTTTCGCCTGCTCAACATGGTCTCCTCCCGCGCTGAGTACCGGTCTATTTCCACGGTTGTCCTGTCGGGTTTGAGTCCAGAGCAAATTGAACAACGCGGCGGCCTCCCAGCTGAGGTTCTGTTTTTGCCAAAACCGATGAGCATTGAGCGGCTGCGGGGCTTCTTGGACGCCCACGTTCAGATCCAGCGCCAATACCGGGCGATGAGCTGACTACAATCGCCCGCTAAAGGATGAGCCAAGACAGCCGCCGGATGCCCGGCAGCTCTGATGCTTTGACCTGCCCCACCATGAACACCCTGAAATCTTTGGTCCTGCTGTGCAGCGCATCCTTGCTCGTGGCCTGTGGCAGCGTCGATATTCGACCCACTGGCAAAGACGGCGCCGCGCCGCCACAACCGTCTGCCACGCAACTGGCAGGTGACATGCCGATTCCCGCAACCGCCACAGTGCGGCCACAAGAAACCTTGGTAATGGGCACGGGCAACCGCTGGATGGGCCGCATCAGCTTGAACGTCCCAGGCGACTCGCAAGTTGTTTACGCTTACTTTCGGGATGGCCTGCCAAGTGCCGGCTGGGTCTTGACGTCCAGTTCGTACTCGAAGCTTAGTTTTCTGACCTTCAGCAAGGCAGAACGGGTGGCGACGATTCAAATCCAGTCGGTGACCTTTGGCGGCAACGAGGTGACGGTCACCGTCACCCCAGCAGCAAAACCCGTCAGCGCAACGCCCTGAACCCTTGCGCCTTTTAAGCCCGATCAAGGTCTGCTGAGCACCCTTCAGACTCCGGCAACTGCCGGCTTGCCAGCACTTTGTCGATGCGCTTGCCGTCAAGGTCCAGCACCTCAAATCGCCAGCCGGCGCAATCAACGCATTCACCCACGCCCGGCAGTCGGCCTGAAACGCTTTGCAGCAGACCGGCCAAGGTGTTGTAGCGACTGCGCTCTTCTTCCGGCAGTTGCTTGATGTCCAGCCGCGCTTTGAGCTCTGACACCGGCATCACGCCGTCCAGCAACCAGCTGCCGTCAGGCCGCTGCGTCGCCCAAGCGCCGACCTCTGCGCCTGGCGGCAACTCACCGGTGATCGCCTCCAACATGTCCATCGGCGTGACCAGCCCCTGCACTACACCGTATTCGTCAACAACCAACAAGATGCGCGTTGAGCGTGCTCGGAACTGCTCCAGTAACTCCATGCCGCTGAGCGACTCGGGGACAAAAATGGCCGGCATCGCATACGCCCCGACGCGGTCGTCCACAGGCGCCACAGGCGCTGAAGCACCCTTGGTCAGGTCGCGTACCACCAGCAACACGGCGACCTTGACAACCCCCACCACGTCGTCGAGACCACCGCGGCACACCGGATACCAAGAATGACCGCTGGCACTGGCTTTCTCAAGCGCTTGCGCCACCGTGTCACTGGCCTCCAGCCATTCAATCTCAGAACGCGGCAACATCAACGACGGCAGCAAGCGGTCGTCTAGCAAAAAGACGTTGCGCACCATCTGGTGCTCGTGTGCTTCGATCAGACCAGCGCTCACGCCCTCTTCCAAGCTGGCGGCGATCTCTTCTTCCGTCACCGCGCGACTCGCTTCATTGTCAACACGCAGCAGCTTGAGCACCGCATGCGTGCTGAACGACAGCAAACGCACGAATGGCCGGGCCGCACTGGCGACCCACATCATGGGCCGCGACACCAGACGCGCCACGGTTTCAGGGTAAAGCTGGCCAATACGTTTGGGCACCAGCTCGCCAAAAACGATGGTCACGTAGGTGATGATGATGACGACGATCGCTGTTGCGGAAATATCGGAGGCGCGCAACGAGACGCCCCAAGTTTGGATCCACGCCGACAAACCGCCACTGAAAGCGGCCTCGCCGATGATGCCGTTGAGCATGCCGATCGAGGTGATGCCGACCTGCACCGACGACAAAAATTGCGTCGGGTTCTCCAGCAGACTCAGCGCCGCGTGAGAGCCTTTGTCACCCCCTTCAGCGGCCGCTACCAGCCTCGCTCTGCGGCTCGACGCCAGGGCCAACTCCGACATGGCAAAGACCCCGTTGAGCAGCGTCAACAGAGCAATCAGCAAAATATCCATGAATCCAGACGAAAATAAAGACATGGCACTTTACTTCATTGGCGACCTCCAAGGCTGCCACGAGCCGCTGCAGCGTCTTTTGCAGCGCATCGACTTCTCACCCAGCCGCGACACCCTCTATCTGCTCGGCGACCTCGTCAACCGCGGACCTGAGTCACTCGCCGTGCTGCGAACGGTAGCGCAGCTCGGCGATTCAGCGCAAAGTTTGCTCGGCAACCATGACCTGCATTTACTCACTGTGGGCTATGGCCTGCGCAAGCAGCACAAGGGCGACACACTTGATGCGATCTTGCAGGCGCCCGACCGCGATGGCTTGCTCGACTGGGTGCGGCATCGGCACATGGCTCTGCACGTTCAGGGTTGGCTGATGGTGCATGCTGGCGTGCTGCCGCAATGGACCACAGCCCGCACGCTGGCCTTGGCAGCAGAAGTCGAGCACGCCTTGCGAGGCGCTCAGGCAGTTGAATTTTTGAGCAGCATGTACGGCAACTCACCCGCCAGTTGGGACGACAGTCTGACCGGCCACGACCGCCTGCGCGTGATCGTCAACGCGCTAACGCGCTTGCGCTTTTGCACGCCGCAAGGCGTGATGGAGTTCAGCGCCAAAGGTTCAGCCGATGCAACACCGCTCGGCCACGTCCCTTGGTTCGATGTGCCGGGTCGGCTGACGGCTGACACACCTATCGCCTTCGGCCATTGGTCAACGGTTGGATTAGACGCACCTGAAGGCAAGCCTGTGATGCGCCAAAACACCTTGGCGTTGGACACCGGCTGTATTTGGGGGAACTGCTTGACAGCGGCGAAACTAAGTGAGGCGCCGGGCAGTGAACCGGGCGCGTTCGAACTGTTTTCAGTCGCTTGCGAAGCCATGCAAAAACACGCTGGGCATTAAAAAACCCGGCGCCGCAAGGAGCCGGGTTTTGCAGCAAGCTTGGGTCAGCTTTCTTCGACAGCGGTCTTGAACAAGGCTGCGATTTTTTTCTTCGGCTTGATGTTGGCCGACACGCCACGTGGGCCTGCTGATTTAGCAGCGGCCTCCCAAGCTGGCAAGGCCTCCGCCGCCAAGGTCGACTCATAAGGCTTGTCAAAAAACGGATCGCGCGACATGTTCGACGGACGCGGTGTGTATTCGCGGCGCTCACGCGGCTCACGTGTTTCACGACGTTCACGCGAAACGGGCTGCTTCACACCCGGTTCATCCGGCTGGTCAGAACCTTCGGTCTCGCGGTACATCCGGCGGCCGTCGTTGATACGCCCCTGCACGCTGATGCGCGGCGTGTCTTCTTCAAACTCCATCGGCTCCAACTCAATCTTGGTCTTGATCAGCTTTTCAATGTCAGCCACCAAGCGGGTATCGCTCGGCGCCACAAAGCTGACGGCCAAACCTGAAGCGCCGGCACGACCCGTGCGGCCGATGCGGTGCACATAGTCTTCGGCATTGAAAGGCACGTCGAAATTGAACACCGCCGGCACGTCTTTGATGTCCAGACCACGGGCCGCCACGTCGGTACAAACCAACAAGTCGACTTCGCCACTTTTGAAGGCTTCGAGCGCCTTCAAGCGCTCATCTTGACTTTTGTCACCGTGCAAGGCGGTGGTCTTCAGACCTTCGCGTTCCAGCGAACGAGCCAAACGCGCGCAACCCAACTTGCTGTTGACGAACACGAAGGCTTGCTTCATGCCGCGGGCTGTCAGAATCTGGTGCAAGGCGCGACGCTTGTCGTCAGCGCCGACGCTGTAGAAGTGCTGCTCAACAGTCGATGCTGTGGCGTTAGAACGAGCGACTTCAATGGTCACCGGATCTTGCAAGTAGCTCGAAGCCAGCCGCTTGATCTCGGGCGAGAACGTCGCCGAAAACAACAAGGTGATGCGTTTTTTCGGCAGGTAGCTCAGGATGCGCTGCAGGTCGGGCAAAAAGCCGATGTCGAGCATGCGGTCGGCTTCGTCGAGCACAACGTATTCGACTTGGTTCAGGACGGCGTTTTTGGCTTCGATGTGGTCCAGCAAACGACCCGGCGTGGCCACCAGCACTTCAACGCCTTTTTTGAGCTCGGCGGTTTGTGGCTTCATGTCCATGCCACCAAAAACCACGGCGCTGCGCAGGTTGGTGTACTTGGCGTAGAGCTTGACCTGCTGCGCGACTTGATCGGCGAGTTCACGTGTTGGCAACAAGACCAAAGCGCGCACCGGATGCCGGGCTGGCGAGGTTGAAGCGTTTTCGTGCGCCATCATGCGCTGCAGCAACGGCAATGAAAAAGCAGCTGTTTTGCCGGTGCCGGTCTGGGCTGCGCCCATGACATCTTTGCCTTGCAAAACAACAGGAATAGCTTGCTCCTGGATCGGAGTCATGGACTCGTAGCCCATTTCGGCCACGGCGCGGGCCAGTGGTTCAGCCAGATTGAGAGTAGAAAAAGATGACGTCATATTTGACCCTATTGTCTCATTCTGGCGCGCCATGCCCTTTGGCCGGCCAGAAGCCCTGATTTTGCTTGCGCGACAGGAACCTTCTGAGCGGGCAGAATGTCGTAATAATTATGGCTATTGCACTGCACACTCATTCATTTTTTCACTTCAGCCGCGCCCGGCTGATCAGCGGCGCGCTGGTCTTGGTCGCGCTGCTGAGCGGTTGCGCCTCGCCGATCACCGCGCGGGTCAGCAGCTTTCAGCAGTGGCCGGCTGATGCGGCAGGTGCCAGTTTTGGTTTTCTGGCGCCAGCCGACCACACCCGGGCACTAGAGCAAGCGTCTTATGCCAGTTTGGTGGCCACCGAGCTGGCCAAACAAGGCTTGCAAGCAGCGGCTAGCGGCCAGCCAGCGCGTATTTTGGTAGACATGAGTGTCAGCAGCCAGCTCGAAAATCGCAGTTATTCAAGGCCGGTCTACCAAGACCAGTACATCTACCGCCCGGGTTTCCGCGATGCAGCCGGTCGGATTTATCCCGGCTACTGGATGCCAGACCCATTTGGGCCGCGCTATGTTGGCAACCAGCAATTGATGGAGACGGTTCAGGTCAGCAGTTTGCGACTGCGCTTGCTCGACACGCAAGGCCCTGCTGGCAGCTCACCGCGCACCGTCTTTGAATCCAACGCCACGCACGAAGGTCGTCCAAGCCCTTTGTCACCGGTGGTGCCTTATCTGGTGCGAGCGGTATTTGAAGGCTTCCCGGGTGCCAATGGCCGCGTTCAGGTGGTTCGCTTCAAGGCCGACACCGGCGAAGTGATCCGCTAGTCAGCCCCAGCCGCTGGGACTGGCTGTGCTGGCAAAACATGCGGCACATCTTTCACCAACCGCCAAGCAAACCAAGTGCCGAGCGCGGCGTTGATCAATGCAAAACCGCCAATCAGCAACATGCCGAAGGTGTTCAACGGCCGGTTTTGCACCAGCCATGCCAGCGCCATGGACAGTCCATTCAAGACCAGCATGATCCAAAAAAGCGGGTTGCGAGGCTGAAACAGCCGACTTAATTTCATGCGCGCCTATATTGACTTGTTCATCGTTGATGACTGTTGAGACTCTTACGCTTTGGGCAGCGTGACGCCGGTCTGACCCTGGTACTTACCACCGCGGTCTTTGTAGGAGACTTCGCAAACGTCGTCCGGGTCGCTTTCAAAGAACAAGACTTGCGCGCAGCCTTCACCGGCATAAATGCGCGCTGGCAACGGTGTGGTGTTTGAGAACTCCAACGTCACATAGCCTTCCCACTCGGGCTCGAACGGCGTCACGTTGACGATGATGCCGCAACGCGCGTAGGTGCTTTTGCCGAGGCAAATCGTCAGTACGTTGCGCGGAATGCGGAAGTATTCAAGCGTGCGCGCCA
>JABMMH010000361.1 GCA_013205645.1 Polaromonas sp.
GCTCACACGTGGCCCGCGCAATCATGTCGGCACCACCACCGGCCGACACCGGAACAATGAAGCGAATCGGTTTCGCCGGATAAGCCGCTGGCCCGCCTTGCGCGCTGGTTAGAGTGCCGAAGCCAAGCGCAGGCACAGCAATTAAAAAATTTCTTCGTTTGATCTGGGGCACAGCGTTCTCCGTTGCAACTCTGTATTTTCCGGGCATCGCAGTGCCCTTGCATCGGTGAATACCCAGGCAGGCGTCGATCATGCGACAGATAAAAATCGGCGTCTTGGCCGTGAACGCCTTTGCGCGGGTGCAGCCAAACCGAAGCATCAGCGCCGCAGCACCTCCATCAAGGACTTTTGATCCGGTGAGAATGCCGTATCAGGCGTCAGCATGGCGCTAGAGAGCGCTGTGCGAATACTCGGTTCGGGCTCAGGCAATGGCTGGCCCAGCAAGGCGTCCAACACATGCGCTGCCTTACCCAGTGTCTTGCTATACAACTCAAAAATGCCCGAGACACTGACGTGCTGTGCCGGATCGTCCAGCCAACAGTCGTAATCCGTCACCAAGCCGACCGTGGCATAGGCCATCTGCGCTTCGCGCGCCAAGAACACTTCTGGCACGTTGGTCATGCCGACCAAATGGCAGCCGGCTTGACGCAAAAAATTGCTTTCGGCCTGGGTGCCCAAGCGGGGGCCCTCCACACAGGCGTAAGTCAGGCCTCGGTGGATAGCATGCCCGGCCTGGCCTGCAGCCACCACCACCGCATCGACCAAAGCCGAGCTGACAGGTCTGGCGGTGGACACATGCGCGGCAATGCCGGCACCGAAGAAGGTGCGTTGCCGGTTGCCACGGGTCCAGTCAAAGTACTGTTCGGGCATGGCCAGTTCACCCGGCTTGATCTCGTGCGCCAAGCTGCCCACAGCAGAAAAGCCCAGCAACAAGGTAGCGCCGGCTTGCTTGAGGGCGAACACGTTGGCGCGGTAGTTCACCTCGTGCGGCAGCAGGCGGTGGCCAGAGCCGTGCCTGGCGAGAAACAGAACCTCGTTGCGACCGAAGCGGCCCTTGAGGATGTCACCGGACGGGTCGCCAAACGGCGTGCTGGCCCGAATCCGGTCTGTGATGTCCAGTCCAGGCAGTTCATAGAGACCGGTGCCTCCGACGATAGCAAGCATGTTCAATCCTTCAGGCTAAAAATGAAGTGGGCAGGTGAATCAAATCTTCGGGCACATCAATGTCGGCGACCGCTGGCAACTCGGTCCATTGCAATCCGGCTTGGCGAGCCCGCTCTCGGGTTTGCGCCATCACCAGCGATGTGCTCCAGGTCATGCCCATGAAGAGCGTCGGGGCCGGGCGTGTCAAACCAACAAGCGCATAGCCGCCATCAAAAGCCGGCACGAAAACAGCGTCGTGTTGCGTCAAAGCCTGCTGAGCCATCTGCAGCACCGCGGTGGTCAGCCCGGGGGCATCGGTGCCGATCAACAAGACTTGGCGGTGCAGCGTCAACCCACGTGCCATGGCCCGGTGCATGCGTTGGCCCAGGTCACCGTCGCCTTGCAAGGTCAGATGCCAGCGGCCTGGTGCAGCCGACTGCGCCCGCTCAAAGGCAGGGTGTTGGGCATCGGGCGACACGCACAACTCCAAGTGATCCACCGACAACTCGCCCGCCTGCTGTAGCGTGTGCCGCAACAGCTTTTCAGCCAGTTTGGCAGCGCCCTCCGCGCCCAAAGCAGGCATCAGTCGCGTCTTGACCTGACCGGCCACGGGGGCTTTGGCAAACACGATCAAGGCGGTGCTCATCGGTAGGCCTCGGCCAAATGCTCTGCCGACTCGCCGCGCCAGTAACGCCAACGCAAGCGCCACATCAGAAAAATAGTCCGCCAAACGCCGAGGGTTTCCCATCGCCTGCCGGACGTCGCCACCTGCCGGGTGATGCAAACCGGCCGCGCTAATCGGCGCAGCCTTTGGGACAACTCGATATCCTCCATCAGCAGCTGATCAGGGAAGCCGCCCACGCGCTCGAAGACGTCGCGGCGAACAAACATGGCTTGGTCACCCGTGGCCAGACCTGTCAGGCACGAACGCCAGTTCATCAGAATGGCGACAACGCGCAGCATCGGGTGCTGCCCGACGATGCGCACATCGAAACGCCCCCAGACGCCGCCGGCCTCAATGGCCTTGCGAATCAAGCCGTCCGCACCGGGAGGAAGTTGCGTGTCGGCATGCAAAAAGAGCAAGATCGCACCGTGTGCCGATGCAGCGCCGACATTCATCTGCCGGGCACGGCCACGTGGCGCGTCCATGACGACATCGGCACAGGGCTGCGCTTGAAGAACGGAGTCGTCATCGCTGCCACCGTCCACCACGATGACTTCTGCGCCCTGCTCACGCAAGGGTTGCAGACAAGCCAAGCTGGCACCGATGCTAGGCGCCTCATTCAGCACGGGGATGACGATCGACAACAGGGTCGGATTCACCCACGCTCCCAAGCATGAAAGCGTTTCAGCCAGGCCAGCAAGCGCTGCGGCGCGTGCGCCCGCTTCCACTCACC
>JABMMH010000362.1 GCA_013205645.1 Polaromonas sp.
AATTTTTGAAGGGTATGAATTAATTTGAATCAATTACCTTGTGAGCTGCGTATGTAAAAGTAGATCTTTAAACAGACACAATCGCGCTATGACTACCGACACCCGAGACCTTGAATTGATCGCCTTGCTGGACCGCGTGGCCGAGCAAGACCACGCCGCTTTGAAAGCGCTCTATGACCTGTGTGCTGCCAAACTTTTTGGACTGGCTGTGCGCGTTGTCGGCAACCGTGAATGGGCTGAAGACGTGCTGCAGGAATCTTTCATGAGCATCTGGCGTTCCGCGGGTGACTACCGTGCCTCACTCAGTCCGCCGATGGCGTGGCTTGGCCTGATCGTGCGCAGCCGAGGGCTTGATTTTTTGCGCCGGCGGACCACCAGCCGCAGCCATGTCACCCAGGAGCTGGATGAAACCATGGCCGAGACAATGGAGGGCAACTCCCCTTGCCCCATGGACACCGCGCAGGCCAGCGAGCAGGCTTGGGCTTTGCATCAGTGTTTGGGGCGATTGGAGAATCGCCAGCGCGAAGTGGTCAGCCTGGCCTACATCCGCGACCTCAGCCACAGCGAGTTGAGCCTGCAACTCAAGCTGCCGCTGGGCACTGTCAAGACCTGGATTCGGCGCGGTCTGGACCAGCTGCGCCAGTGCATGTCGCATTTCGCATGAGAGCGCCGTCATGAACCTGATCAACAACCCACAACTCCTTGAACACTTGGCCAGTGCGTATGCCCTGGGCACTTTGCGCGGCGGTGCACGTCGCCGATTTGAAGCGCTGGCGCGGGAGCAAGCGCCGGTTCGGGCCGCCGCCTTGGTGTGGCAGACCCGACTCGCCAGCATGAACGAATTGCAAACGCAGTCCGCGCCCAGCCCGGCGGTGTGGACCCGAATCGACAACTTTCTGCAAGGCGAAAAAGAGGCCGCCACATTGCGTGCGCAGCGCAGTGCTGGGCTGCAACCGGCTGATGGCGAGAACCGCTTGGGTGAGTGGTTGCGCAGCCTGTTGGTCTGGCGCGGCGCGGCAGCTGCTGGTGCGTTGGCGACCGTGATGGCCGTCGTCACCGGCTTGAATTTGCGCGCTGAACTCGGTGGTGAGGTGCAGGCCCTGCAAGCGAAATTGCTGGCCACGCCGCAGATTGAATACGTCGCCGTCTTGGCCGACGGCCAATCGACCGCCTCCATTCTGGTGACGTTTGACGCCAACAGCAAAAAGCTCACGCTGCAACGTGTCGGCAGTTACCAAGAAGCCGGCGACAAATCCCTGCAGCTGTGGGCGTTGCCACCAGAGGGCGGTGCTCGCTCATTGGGCGTGCTGGGGCAAGACAAATTGCTGCGCCTGACGGCGGGTGAGAGCGATATCCGCGAAGTCCCGACCCTGGCCGTCAGCCTAGAGCCAAAAGGCGGTGTGCCTAGCGCTGGCGGGCCCACTGGGCCGGTTTTGTTCAGCGGGGCCTTGATTCAAAAGATGCTTTAGAACTACAAAGACTGGAGCCTACGCAAAAAAAGAGCCGCATCAAGCGGCTCTTTTTGGTTCAGGGTTGAACAGCTCAGTCGGCGTAAATGCCGGCTTTGCGGATCACTGGGCCCCACTTGAGGATTTCAGCTTCGAGGTGGGTCTTCAAGCCAGCCGGTGTGACCTTGTCCATGGGAGCGACATCTGAGCTCAGGTCTTTCAGGCGTTGCGTGACCATCGGGTCGACCAGCGCCACGCGCAGTGCTGCGTTGATCTTCTCGATCGCGGCTGCGGGCGTGCCTTTGGGCGCGTACATGCCGTGCCAGACCTTGACTTCAAAACCTTTCAGACCTTGCTCGTTAAGCGTCGGCACATTGGGCAAGGCGTCCAAGCGTTTTAGGGTTGTAACACCAAAGACCTTGACGCGAGCGTCCTTGATCAGCGGCACGGTTTGCGTGGTTTGGTCGCACAGCAGGTCGACCTGACCGCCGAGCAAGTCATTCATGGCCGGGCCAGTGCCCTTGTAAGGAATGGTGTTGAGCGTGGTGTCCATGGCCGTCATGAACAGCAGGCCGCACAAATGCGAGACAGCGCCCAGGCCGGCATTGGCCATCGAGACTTTGTCCTTGTTGGCTTTGACGTAAGCCTGCAACTCTTTGAAGTTGTTGGCCGGAAAGTCCTTGCGTGCCAGCAGGGTCATCGGCACGTCGACCACTTGGCCAATGTACTCAAAGTCCTTGAGCGGATCAAAGTTGAGATTTTTATACAGTGCAGGCGCTGTTGCCATGCCCATGTGGTGAATGAAAATGGTGTAGCCGTTGGGGGCTGCACGGGCCACGCGTTGAGCGGCGATGGTACCGCCGGCACCAACAGTGTTCTCCACCAGCACGGTTTGCCCGAGGGACTTGCCCATTGGAATGGCGATCATGCGGGCGACCACATCGGTCGGTCCACCAGCCGCGAACGGGACCACCAGCGAGATAGGCCGATCCGGGTAGGTCTGGGCGTGCGCCAGACCCAAGCTGCTGGCCACTAGGCATCCCACCAAGACTGACTTCAATTGCTGCTTCATCATTATTCCCTTTGTTA
>JABMMH010000363.1 GCA_013205645.1 Polaromonas sp.
CCACAAGCCTGTGACGCCTTCATCGCCAGTGAAACGGCCAAGTGGGCCGAGGTCATCAAGACCGCCGGCGTCACGGGCAGTTGAACGGACGGCAGGCTGGTTAAACCGGCTTGGCCAGGCCGAGTTTTTCGACCAAGGTTTTTTCGCGCATGAAGGTCTCTTGGGCGAAGCGGGTGTACGACGCGGTGTTCATGTAGATGGGCACCATGTCGTAGCGGGCCAGCGCGGTTTTGTAGTTGTCTTGTTCCATCGCTTGTTTGAAGGCGTCGTGCAGGCGCTTGACGACGTCTGCAGGCGTGCCCTTGGGCGCGCCAATACCGAACGGCGAGTTCTGCACGATGTCGATTCCGAGTTCTTTTAGCGTTGGTGCATCGGGAAACTTGGCCAAGCGTTCAGCGCCCCAGGTGTTGAGTACGCGCAACTTGCCGGCTTGCACCAGGGGCGCAAAGCCGGTGGAGTCGGCCGCAGCCATGAGGTTGTTGCCCATGATCGACTGCATCAGGTCGGCGCTGCCCTTGTAAGGAATGTGCAGCAGGTCTAGCCCCAGCTGTTGCGCGATCAACTCCATCGTCAGGTGCGGGCTGGTCATGGTGCCGGTCGAGCCGTAGCTCAGCTTGCCCGGATTGGCCTTGGCCCAAGCGACAAAATCGGCCCAATTTTTGAGCGGTGAGTCCGTTGGCACGACGACGCCGAAAGCGTAGCCGGTCACATTCAGCACGTAGCTGATGTCTTTCACCGGGTCCCAGCTGATCTTGGTGGTGTAGGGCAGGCGAAACACGCCCAGCGGAATCTGCCCAACTGTGTAGCCATCGGCTGCTGCTGATTGCAGCTGCAAGGCGGGAAGCGTGCCGCCGGCGCCGGGTTTGTTTTCAACAATCACCTGCTGACCCAAAACTTTGGAGGCGTTGTCGGCCAGCACGCGCATGGTGATGTCGGTCGGCCCGCCGGCTGGAAAGGCGACGATCAGCTTGATAGGGCGCGCCGGGAAGCTTGGCGCTTGAGCAGCGACTTGCGCGCCTATCAAAGGTACAGCCAGCGCAGCGGCAGTTCGTAGAAGGTGTCGGCGTTGCATGAAGATCTCCGGAAAGTAGCCAGTTAAATAACTGAAAGTATTATGAGTGCAGCATTCGCCAAGCGCATCAGGGCAACACCTGATGAGCTCATAAAAAAAGCCTGAGTCTTGGCCGGCGGGGAAATTGGATAACGCAGTGGCCGAGTCGTTCTTTAGCAACTTGAAGAGTGAGCAGGTCGAAAAGAGGATCTACAACACGCGGGACGAAGCCAGGTCAGAAGCCTTCGATTACATCTAGGGTTTCTACAATCGTGTTTGGTGCCATAAGCATCTAGTCCAGCTAAGCCCCCACGAGTTCGAGAAGCAACGTCAGACTGCGCTGTGAAAAGTGTCTGCAGGTTTGGGGGAATGCCACTGGTTAGAATTCCCTGCATGAAATGGATTCGCATGCAAGGCCGCCAAGGTCAACCCACTTATGCCCACGTGAACGACGATTTGGTTCAGCCGGTGCTCGGTTCTCCGTATGCCGACTGGCATGATGATGGTGATGCGCTTGCGCTTGAACAAGTGCAGTGGCTACCACCCGTCGAGCCTTCCAAGGTCATCGTTTTGTGGAAAAACTTTCATGCGCTGGCAATCAAGCAGAACCAGAGCATTCCTGAGGAGCCGCTGTACGCTTTGCGCGCACCCAGCAGTTTGGCCGCCCACCGGCAAGCGGTGATCAAACCAGCCAGTTACGATGGTGCGGTGTTTTACGAAGGCGAATTGGCCTTGGTGGTGGGACGGCGTATGCGCGCAGTAGCGCTTGAGGATGTCCGTGATCACTTGCTGGGATGCACCATTGCAAACGACGTGTCGGCAATGGAGCTCATCAACCGCGACGCCAGCTTTGCCCAGTGGTCCAGGGCCAAAAGTTTCGATACCTTTGGCGTACTTGGTCCTTGGATTGACACCACGTTTGATTGGACTTCTGCCAGTGTGCATACCCGTGTCAATGGCCGCGAGAGACAGAATTATCCCCTGTCAGATATGATTTTTGAGCCGTTGACGCTGCTTTCGCGTCTGTCGCATGACATGACACTGGAGCCCGGCGATGTGGTGCTGTGTGGCACCTCCGTGGGCTCCCTGCCCATGCGCTTGGGCACCGATGTTGAGATAGAAATAGACGGTCTTGGTGTGCTCAGCAACCGCTACGGCTGAGAACGGCACTGCACTGCGCCACTGGTGTCTCGTTTCAGGCTCTTTGCATCGCCAGCTTGCCACCTTGCTGCGTCAGGGTGTGAGACAACAAGGATGTGACAGCGTAGATGGCGTCTATGGTTGGGGTAGGGGAATCGGTGATGCGCGCCAATTCCACGACACTGCCCAAAAGCGCTTCCAACTCCAAGGCGCGACCCTGCTCGACGTCTTGCAGCATAGAGGTCTTGTGCGCACCAACCGCTTGAGCGCCGGCAATGCGTTGGTCGACGGACACTTTGAATGCCACGCCCAGCTTTTCACCGACGCGCTGAGCTTCCTCCATCATGCGCTGAGCCAACTCCCGCGTGAGCGGGTAAGTGCAAATATCTTCCAGCGTGGCGTGGCTGAGCGCGCTCACAGGGTTAAAGGTGAGGTTGCCCCAGAGCTTGACCCAAATCTCTGAGCGGATGTCGCGCGAGACGGGCGCTTTAAAGCCTGCGGCCATCATGGACTTGCTCAGCGCTTCAATTCGTGGGGTGCGTTGGTTGTCGAGCTCACCCAGTGAGAAGCGATTGCCTTCGATGACCTTCACCACGCCAGGCTCCAACAATTCGGCAGCAGGGTACACGATGCCACCGATGATGCGGTTGATCTCGATGCCAGCGCTCAGTACACCGTCAGGGTCTACGCTGCTCAACTGGTGAGCGTCGTAGGCGCCACCGAGCTTCTGGAAGTACCACCAAGGAATGCCGTTGACCATGCTGACCACCATGGTCTCTGGGCCAAAGAGTGAGCGTATTCCAGGCACCAAATCTAGCAGCTGATGCGCTTTGGTTGTAAGCAACACCACGTCCTGCGGGCCGGCCTCAGTCGGATCCTGCACAGCTCGAACATGCTTGGTTTGCTGCGTACTGCCATCTGGCAAATGCAGTGTCATTCCACGGGCGTTGATGGCCGCAAGGTTACGGTTACGGGAGATGAAGGTGACGTCTTCCCCGGCCAGTGCCAGTTTGGCGCCCAAGTACCCGCCAATGGCGCCACCCCCGAC
>JABMMH010000364.1 GCA_013205645.1 Polaromonas sp.
ACCACGCCAACACCGAGTCCGGCCTCAATCAGGCTGACCATGGCGGGCACGTGATGCACCTCGCAGAACCAGCGCGGATGCGACTTGCTCTGGGCCAGCGCCAGGTCAATCAGCAGCCGGTTGCCGCTGCCTTGCGCCAGCGTGATGTAGCTGTGCTCACCCAGCTCGTCCCAACGTATTTTTTTCCTTTTGGCTAACGGATGGTCTTTGGTGCAAGCCACCACGAAGGGGTCTTGCAGCACCGGCTCGAACTCAATGTCGGCTTCTTGCGCGCCGATGTAGGTGAGCCCAAAATCGGCTTCACCGCGCACCACGTTGAGCAGAATGTCAAAAGACGATTCGTCAATCACACGGATGCGAATGCCGGGGTATTTGCGGTGATACGTGCGCATCACATCGGGTAAAAAATAGGCCACGGCCGAGGGCACGCAGGCAATGGTCACTTCGCCAGAGATGCGTTCGGCGACATCGCTGATGCCGAGCAGGGCGCTGTCCAGCTCGTTTAAAACGCTGCGCGCTTTCGGCACAAAACTGCGGCCGACCGTGGTCAGTTCGACCTTGCGCGTGGTGCGCTCAAAGAGTCGCACGCCGAGGGCCGTTTCTAGTTTGTCGATGCGCCGAGACAACGCCGATTGCGACAAATGAATGGCGGCTGATGCCGCCTTGAAGCTGCCCAGATCGGCCACAGCGAGAAAGGCCCGAAGGTCGGCTAAATCGAAATTCATGCGTTTACAACAACAATAGATGGAATATTTGCACTTTACACGCACTCATTGACTTTCGATAATCGCGTTTTTAAAGAAAGAACTGCTGTGAACGCTCGTGCCAATGACCCGATCCGGGTACCTGAATCTGAACTCACCCAACTCGGCGTCAAAGCCTTTCAGGGGCTGGGCTTGTCGCTGGCAGATGCCCAAGACGTTTGCCGAATTTTGGTCATGGCCGACTTGTTTGGCTTGTCGACACACGGTCTGAGCCGGGTCGAGTCCTACGGTGAGCGCTTGTTGATTAAAGGGATCAACCCCGACGCCAATGTCAAGGTTGAGCGTCTGGCGCCTGCCATGGTCCGGATTGACGGCGACAACGGCGTGGGCCCCTTGGTTGGTCTTCGGGCGCTGGAAGCGGCCATGGAAGTCGCCGGCGAATGCGGCATCGGCATCGCCTTTGCGCGCGGTAGCAACCACTTTGGACCGATCTCGCCGTATTCGCTGATGGCGGCCGAGGCGGGCTTTGCGTCCATCATCGGCAGCAACGCGACCACCACCATTGCCCCCTGGGGCGGCACCGATGCGCGTTTGGGCAACAGCCCCCTGGGTTTTGGTGTGCCCAACCCTGGCGGCGCCCCGTTCTTGTTGGATATGGCCATGAGCGTGGTGGCCCGCGCCAAAATTCGCAATGCGTTCAAACGTGGCGAGAGCATTCCTGCCACCTGGGCGACGGACAAACAAGGTTTACCGACCAGCGACCCGGCGCAAGCGCTAGACGGATTCTTATTGCCGGTTGGCGGCCACAAGGGTTACGGCTTGGCGCTGCTGGTTGATTTGTTGGCCGGCCTGTTGTCAAACGCGGCCTACCTGACGCACGTCAAGTCGTGGGTTGACGCGCCTGACGAACCTCAAAACCTCGGCCACTTTTTCATCCTCATCAACACCCGCTTGCTGGGCTCGACCACTTGGCTCACAGAGCGCATGAATGACTTCGCGTCCATCTTGCACGACAGCCCAGCGGCCGAAGCGGGCAAGCCGGTGCTGGTGCCTGGCGAGATCGAACTGGCCAAGATGAAAGACCAGCGTGAGCATGGCATCCACATGCCGGCAGACGTGATGGCTTTGCTGCACAAACATGCGGCCAACGTCCCGGCTTAAATTCAAAAACAAATCAAGAATGAGACCTTCATGAAGCTAACCAAAACACGCCCCTCCAAATCATTGTTGCTCGTTGCCGCCTTGGCACTGGCCGCGCTGACAGGCTTGGGACAAGCCTACGCGCAGGCCTACCCGAACAAACCCATTCGCATGGTGGTGCCGTATGCAGCAGGCGGCAACGCCGACATCACGGCACGCTTGATCGCCAAAAAAATGTCTGACAGCATGGGCGTGCCTATTCTTGTCGACAACAAGGGCGGCGCCAACGGCATGATCGGCACTGACATCGTGGCCAAGGCACCCGCTGACGGCTACACACTGTTGATGGATGCCAGCGGGCCACTCGTCATCAACCCGGGGCTCTACGCCAAGGTGCCTTACGACACCTTGAAAGACTTCATCCCAATCAGCCAAATACTGACCTATCAGTACGTGCTGGTGGTGCCCACCAACTCGCCGATCACCAGCCTGCCGGCGCTTGTGGCCAAGGCCAAAGCAGAGCCCGGGGCGCTGAGCTACGGTTCTACCGGCATTGGCGGCGGCGGGCATCTGGCTGGCGAGCTGCTGTCGTTGATGAGCGGCACCACGCTGACGCACGTGCCCTACAAAGGCAGCGCTCCTGCACTGGCTGATTTGCTCGGCGGCCATCTGACCTTCACCTATGACACGGTGATCACGTCCGTGCCGCAGATTGAGGCCAAGCAATTGCGTGCCTTTGCGGTGTCGGGTCCAACCCGCGCCAAGTCCTTGCCGCAAGTGCCGACCATGCAAGAGCTCGGCTACAAGGGTTTTGACATCACCCAGTTTGTGGGCCTGTTGGCACCGGCCAAGACCGATCCGGCGATCATCAGCCGCTTGCACGCAGAAGCGGTCAAGGCCGTCAAGTCGGCCGAGATTGTTCAGCGCCTCGGCGTCGAGGGTGGCAACGAATTGGTGGGCAGTTCCCCGGCCGAGTTCTCAGCGCAGATTCAGCGCGATTTGGTGCTTTACGGAAAACTCGTCAAAGACGCCAACATCAAGCCGCAGTAAACACCTCCCACAGCATGTACCAACTCGATCTGCTAATTCAAGGTTTTCCGGGGCGCGCTGTTTGTCACGGCGGTCTCGGCTGGAGCACCGTCTCGCTGCTGCGCGGGCAAGACCGCGTGGCGCTGGTGGACGTTGGCGCTTTCGGTGTTCGACGTGAGCTGTCGCAGCAACTGCAAGCCCAAGGCGTCAAGCCCGAAGACGTGACCGACGTGATCCTCACGCACGCGCATTACGACCACGCCGTCAACTTCACTTTGTTCCCGAACGCCACCGTCTGGATTGGTGACGAGGAACTCACTTGGGCTGCGAGCCAGCCGCCTGGCTTCAACCCCTTGCCCGAGTTGTATGTGCGTGAACTGCTGACGCGCGAGCACGTGCGCCGCATGCTGCCGGGCGACGAACCCTTGCCCGGTCTCCAAGCCGTGGCGGCGCCCGGTCACACACCGGGACATTTGATTTTTGTGCTGACCGCCAACACGCCGCCCGTGATCTTCACGGGTGACTCGGCAAAAAACCGGGCTGAATTGTTGTCCGGCGAGGTCGACGCCACTGCAGACGCTCAGCAGAGTCGGGACACTTTGGCGATGATCTGGGCGCACTGGCGGGCTGTGCCCGGCACAGTGCTCATCCCCGGTCACGACCTCAGCATGCGGCTAGATGCCGACGGACAACCCGACTACATTGGGGAACGCAAGGCGGCTATTGCGGCCTGGTTTTCCGAATCCATCCACACCATGACGACCATCAACCTGTGCTGCGACACAGGCTTTGGTGTCAACTACAGAAACAACGAATCATGACCTTCAGTGCAGCCGTGAAGAGCGCTTTGACACCGACCGGACGCTTGCGCGCGTCTATCAATTTGGGCAATCCCATTCTCGCCAACCGAGACGCCGCCGGCTTGCCTGTGGGCGTGTCGATTGACTTGGCGCGTGAACTGGCGCGCCGGCTCGGTGTCGAGTCCGAGCTGGTGGTCTCCGATTCAGCTGGCAAGTCCGTCGACATCGTCAACGCCGATCAAGCTGACATTGGATTTTTTGCCATCGATCCGGTGCGTGGCCAGGGTATTTTGTTCACCGCCGCGTACGTCTTGATCGAAGGCAGCTACTTGGTGCGCGCGGCCTCGCCCTTGCAGCGCAACGAAGAAGTCGACACCGCCGCGCACCGCGTCACCGTCGGCAAGG
>JABMMH010000365.1 GCA_013205645.1 Polaromonas sp.
ATTGATGTTTGCAACTGTCGGTATCTGGCAGGCCACCAGGGAGCAGCGCGAGCCGCCGATTCGTGAAATTGTGGTGCGCAACAAGGCTGGCGAAGTCATTGGCACCGCGCAAACCAAACCGGGCCGCAAGCCCTGGGAAGTTGAGTTTGACGTCGTTACCAAAGATGGACATGTTTTGAACTTGATGATGCCTCGCCCGCCCCGCCCGCCGGGTGCCGGACTTGCCAATCGACCTTTGCAAGGTTTTGGCTTTGGCTGGATGCTGGCACTCGTCGGCCTTGCCGTGGCGCTGGGTAGCTACCCCATCATTCGCCGGCTCACGCTGCGACTGGAGGCGCTACAGCGTGGCGTGGAGCGCTGGGGCCAAGGTGATTTGTCCGCCAGAGTCAATGCCGAAGGCAAAGACGAAGTGGCTTTTTTAGGGGAACGCTTTAACCAGGCTGCCCAGCGAATTGAAACGCTGATGAACTCGCACAAGTCGCTACTGGCCAATGCGTCACACGAGTTGCGCTCGCCGCTGGCGCGCATCCGCATGAGTTTAGAGCTGATGAATGTAGACACCGCATCACCCCAGCGCGTTGAAATTTCACGCAGTATCACCGAGCTAGACCAGCTGATCGACGAGATTTTGCTGGCCAGCCGCCTGGATGCGAAGCAGGCAGACGCCGAACCTTTTGAGTCGCTGGACCTGACAGGCCTGGCAGCCGAAGAATGTGCCCGAGCCCATGCTGAGCTGGGCGTGTCTGCCACCGGGCAAAGCCTGGTGATTCAAGGCTCACCGCGCCTGCTGCGTCGCTTGATGCGCAACTTGCTGGAAAACGCCAAACGTTACGGCCAAGGCAACGTGACATTGGATTTGACACAACAACGCATCGGTCACCAAGAGTTTGCTGTGATCGCGGTACACGACCGCGGACCCGGCGTGCCGCCCAACCAGCGCGAACGCATTTTTGAGCCGTTTTACCGCCTGCCTGGCGCGAGCGAGCGCGAAGGCGGAGTGGGCCTGGGGCTGGCGCTGGTCAAGTCCATCAGCGAGCGGCACGGCGGCACTGTCCGCTGTGAGGCACGGCCTGCAGGAGGCGCAACGTTTATCGTTGAACTGCCGGCAAGGCAGCCAGCACCCGCTCAGCGCTGATGTCGTTCAAGCACCGGGTGTGACCCAGTGGGCACTCCCGCTCAAAGCACGGCGCGCAGTCTAGCGGTGGCTGGTAGGCGCTATCGGTTTTCAGCCACAGCACGATCGCTTTATCATTCAACGGCGGCGTGTGCAGCGGGCTGCTGGAGCCAAAAATAGCTACTTGCGGCACACCCAGTGCAGCTGCGACGTGCATCAAACCAGAGTCATTGCTTACTATTGATTTGCTAGCTGCCTGAGCCCTTATAGCTTGGGTCAGCGTCGTTTTTCCTGCAAAATTAAGGCAGTTTATTGCCTTTTCAGCGATCTCTGCGCACAAATCTGCCTCTTTGCCAGAGCCCAGCAACACCACCGGGCCGTCAAGCTGATTTGCCAGTGCCGCGTAATGCGCCGCAGGCCAGCGTTTGGCCGGGCCGTACTCAGACCCCGGTGCAAACACCGTGTACGCGCCGCGCTGCAAACCCAGCTCGGCCAGCGTTTCATGGATATCAGCTTCAGGCACCTGTAATTGCGGGCGGTCGGTCTCTATGCCAGCTTCACCACTCAGCGCCGAGTAAAACGCCACCATCGGAGGTTTGCTTTTAGGGTTTTTCAGTCGATGCGTCAGCAGCCCAATCCGCGCTTCACCCAAATAACCTATGCGTTTGGGAATGCTGGCCAAAAAAGGCAGCAACGCACTCTTCAATGAATTGGGCAACACATAAGCCGCGTCAAACTGCCCTTCCATCCGCTTGGCAATGCCTCGCCGCGCCTTGAACTGCAAGCCGCCATGAGCAAACGGGAACTCAATCACCTCAGCGACCTGCGGCATCGCTCGGTACACCGGTGCCACCCAAGGCAAAGCTCCCACCGTCAACTGCTCACCTCTGGCCGCCAATCGGCGCATCAAAGGCTCGGTCATGACCGCATCACCAATCCATTGCGGGGCAATGACGAGAGAACGGGTCACGGAGTTTGAAGTGGCTTGATGCAGCCGACCACGATGGTTCGGCCCAGCAGCACATCGACAGAATTAATTGGGGTCAGACTCCAATTAATTTCCGGCTTGTTCAATGATGACCGCCCACATGCTCGCCCGCTTTCAGCGCGTACACCGTGCCGCAGTAAGCGCACTTTGCTTGACCAGTACGCGCCACGTCGAGATACACCTTGGGGTGGCTGCTATAAATCTGCATGTGCGCTTTGGCGCTAGGGCAATACACGCCGCCTTGGGCGTTCAGCTCGGACGCCAGTAACTCGATGTTTGATGAAGTCGTCATTGGTTTCAAACCTTGGCCAGCCAGGATTCGTACTTGGGGTTGCGACCGTTGACGATGTCAAAAAACGCTGCCTGGATTTTCTCAGTGATCGGGCCGCGCGAGCCGCTGCCGATGTCGATGCGGTCTAGTTCCCGTATCGGTGTCACTTCAGCCGCCGTACCGCTGAAAAACGCTTCATCGGCGATGTAAATTTCATCGCGGGTGATGGCTTTTTCTTTCAGCTCAATGCCTAAATCCTGGCAGATGGCAAAAATCGTGTTGCGCGTGATGCCGTTGAGTGCCCCGGCGCTGGAGTCAGGCGTGTAAACCACACCCTTGCGCACCACAAACACGTTTTCGCCTGCGCCTTCTGACACGAAGCCTTGCGGATCTAGCAGCAGCGCTTCGTCGTAACCCTCGTCGGTGGCTTCCATATTGGCCAATATCGAGTTGGTGTAGTTGCTCACCGCCTTGGCGTGGATCATGGTGATGTTGACATGATGGCGTGTAAAACTGGACGTTTTGACGCGGATGCCGCGCTTCAAACCGTCATCACCCAAGTACGCACCCCACGGCCAGGCGGCTACCATCAAATGGATTTTGTTGCCCTTGGGCGATACGCCCAATTTTTCAGAACCTATCCAGGTCAGCGGACGAATGTAGCAGCTGGGCAATTTGTTTTCACGCACCACACTCAGGGCGGCCTGCATGACTTCTTGCTGGCTGAAAGGAATCTTCATGCGCAAAATTTTGGCGCTGTTGAACAGCCGCTCGGTGTGCTCTTCAAGGCGGAATATGCCTGTGCTGCCATCGGCCAAATGATAAGCGCGCACGCCTTCAAAAGCGCCACAGCCGTAGTGCAGCGTGTGCGTCAGCACGTGGATTTTGGCGTCACGCCAGTCGACCATCCGGCCGTCCATCCAGATTTTGCCGTCGCGGTCTTCCATGGAGGGGGCTACTGATGACATAGGCTGATCCTTGTTGTATCGGTTGAAGTCATGAAAAGTACGGCTGCGCCTGGCAGCCAATCTTGGAATTGAGATTTTAAGGGGCTGGCGGCATCAGGTCGGCGGGGGCTGCAGTTTCTTCGGCTAGTCGTGTGAGTAAGTGCCCAACCAGCCTGCCGCCGGCAAAAGTGCAGTCCACGAATGAGCCGCCGCTGTCGGTCCAGCGAAACACCTCGGGCTGCGTGTTGTCAGGACTGCGCTGTTCGCCCAGCGAGCGCGTCATGGCCACCACATGCATGAGTGAGGCGCGCGGCTTGATTTTGGCGTTAAGCATGACGGCGCTCTCCACATAACCGATAGGCCGGTTGGCGGCGCGCTTGAGCACCTGCATCATGCGGTTGAAATGCAGCAGCAGCCACATGACCAGCGCGCCGCCGACCAAGGCCACGCCGGGCCAGCCGCTGTAAACATAGGCCAACACCACGGTGGCAGCGCCGGCCACAGGGACCCAGATTTTTTGAAAGTTCATGATGCTTATTTTCACAGTTTGCCGGCTCAGACCAGGCTGCGCACGACTTCCATGGCCTCTTCGATACGCTCGACGGCATGTATCGTCAAGCCTTCAATCGGTTTTTTGGG
>JABMMH010000366.1 GCA_013205645.1 Polaromonas sp.
CGGTAAAACATCGGGTGGTGGTACAGCCGATGGTTCGGCGGAAAGAATTTTGGTCATGCGCAAAGAGTCAAAGAGTTCAGGGTTTTTGGCAGTTGACGCAATAAAAGGTGGAGCGCTGCCCCTGTACGATGCGGCGGATGGGTGCTTCGCAGCGCCTGCATGGCAGGCCAGCGCGGTCGTAAACCATGGCTTCCAACTGGAAATGACCTTGTTCACCGTGCGCATTTGAAAAGTCGCGCAGCGTGCTGCCGCCTTTGGCGACGGCTTCAGCCAGCACTTGCTTGATGGCGGTGTGCAACCGCAAGGCGCGCGGTTTGCTTATGTTGGCGGCCCGGACTGTGGGCCGAATGCCCGCCAAAAACAAAGCTTCAGACGCATAAATATTGCCCACGCCCACCACGATTTCACCGCCCAAGAGCACTTGTTTGACCGCCGTTTGGCGGGCCTTGAGCGCCAGCTGAAAAGCGGTGAAATCAAAGGCGTCGCCGAGTGGCTCAACGCCCAAATGCCCCAGTAGCTTTTGCGCTGTCGGGTCTGACTCACTGGCCGCATAAACCACCGCGCCAAAGCGACGTGGGTCATTCAGACGCAAGGTACCCAGTGTGGTCTGCATCTCAAAATGGTCGTGCTTGCCCAGCGCCGGCAAATGGTCGGCAAACACCACGCTGCCCGACATCCCCAGATGTACCAGCAGCAAACCGCTGCTCAGGTCAAGTAACAGATATTTGCCGCGCCTACGCACTTGCAACACTTGGCGCCCGAGCAGACTCTCGACCGCACAACCGAGCGCCCAGCGCAAGGGCTTACCCATGGTCACGGAGACGATGGTTGCCCCGGCAATGCGATCGGCAAAGCTCAGGCGGGTGACTTCAACTTCTGGGAGTTCTGGCATGGTCATCAATTATCATGGCTTGATGACGAAACAACTTCTTTGCACCTTGGCCGGCTTGTGGCTGGCGCTTGCGCCAGTGACAGGGCAAACCGCCCCTGCCGTGCCCGCCTCAGCCAAAAGCCCACTCGCGACGCTGCAAGCCACCCAAGTCAAAGAAGTCGAGACTCCCACTTCAGCGCTAGATGCCCAACTTTTTTACCAGTTGCTCATTGGCGAGCTCAGCGCGGGCGCAGGCGAGCCCGGGCCCGCTGTGTCCTTGATTCTCGACGCGGCTCAAAAAACCAAGGATGTTCAGCTTTATCAGCGCGCCACCGAACTCGCCTTGCAATCACGCTCTGGTGAGGCTGCATTGCAAGCAGCACGCGCTTGGAAACAGGCGTATCCCAAGTCGATTGACGCCAGCCGCTACATGCTGCAAATTTTGCTGGCCTTGAACCGCGTGACAGAGTCGGCAGAACCACTGAAAGCGTTGCTCGACCTGACACCCATCATGGAGCGCCCGCAGACGCTCGTGGCCGTGCCGCGTTTGTATGCTCGCGTTGGCGACAAAAAACTCGCCGCCTTGGTGGCGGAAGAGGCCTTGGCCGCGTACTTCAGCCAAGCCGGCACCGCGGCACCCGCTTGGACGATGGCTGGTCGGCTTCGGCTGGCAGCCGGGGACATGGTCGGCGCCATGGAAGCAGCACGCAGCGGCCATGTCGCTGACGCCCAGGCGGAAGGCCCGATCATCGTCGCGCTTGACTTGATGGACCCCAAGCGTCCGCAAGCGGAAGCCTTGGTCCGTAAATATTTCGCCAGTGCAACCGCCCCTACGCCTGAACTCCGCATGGCTTACGTGCGAAGCTTGCTCAACGCTGAGCGCTTTCAACATGCTTTGACTCAGCTGCAGTCTCTGACGCAAACCATGCCGGAATTCGCGCAAGGCTGGCTGGTCTTCGGCTCACTGCAGTTGCAAGAGAAGCAAAACGCATTGGCTGAAGCCTCTTTGAAAAGATTTATTGATCTGGCTGAAAAACAGACTCCAAGCGAAGACATCACACGCGGCTTGTCGCAGGCCTTTTTTGCACTGGCTCAGATCGCCGAACAACGCAAAGATTTGGCCGGTGCAGATGCTTGGCTGAAGCGGATTGAAAGCCCAGAAGGCCTCATGCAAGCGCAAATGCGCAGAGCTACTCTGCTCGGTCAGCAAGGCAAATTACCAGCAGGCATTCAGCTCATTCGCGAGCTTCCTGAGCTCAAAGAAGGCGATGCACGCAGCAAATTAATGGCTGAAGTCACGCTGCTGAAAGAATTCAAACAATACCCGCAGGCCTACGCGCTCGTGGCTCAAGCCATCACCCAGTCACCAGATGACCTCGAGCTTATTTATGAGCACGCGATGACCGCTGAAAAGCTCGGCCTGCTCGATGAGATGGAGCAACTTTTGCGCCGCGTGATCAGCCTCAAACCCGACTTCCACGCGGCCTACAACGCACTTGGGTATTCGCTGGCCGACCGCAATGTGCGCTTGCCCGAAGCCAAAGAACTGATTCAAAAAGCTGTGGCATTCGCGCCCACAGACCCGTTCATCCGGGACAGCCTCGGCTGGGTTGAATTTCGATTGGGCAATCAAGCCGAGGCGCTGCGGCTGCTGGAGTCCGCCTTCAAGGACAGGCCAGACGCAGAAATCGCCGCTCACCTGGGTGAAGTGCTGTGGCGCATGGGCCAGCGCGAGCGTGCACAAGCTATTTGGAATGAAGGCAAGCAGCTGAATCCCGCCAACGAAACGCTGCTCGAAACCATCAAGCGCCTGCGCGGCAAAATCTGACCGCATGCAAGCCGGGCGCCTTGTGCCAAGCAATTCCACTTCACTTTTGTTAACACCGCACCCCGAACGGGCCGCTTGGCGCGTCGGTTTTTTTTGGCTAGCCTGCGCTAGCCTGCTGTGGCTGGCCGGTTGCGTGCAACTGCCACGCACCACTATTGAGACCGCTGCCGCAGACATCTGGTCCGGGCGGCTGAGTCTGCAAGTGCGGTCTGAACCGCCACAATCTTTTTCTGGTGGCTTTGAAATCAAAGGCAGTCCGAGTCAAGGCGAGTTGCGGCTGAACAGCCCTTTGGGCAACACCGTGCTGGCGGCTCGCTGGTCGCCCGCCCAAGCAACCCTTTACTCGGGCAGCGAGACACGCAACTACGTCTCTATTGACGCTCTGATTGAAGAGTCCACGGGAGCCGCGCTGCCGGTGGCCGCCTTGTTCGATTGGCTGGTCGGCAAGGACACGCAGTCAAACGGCTGGACGGCAGACCTGACGCGGCAAGCCGACGGTCACATTCAGGCCCGCCGCACCGATCCGCTGCCGCAGTCTGAACTGCGCATCGTGCTGGACGCGTCCTCACGTTAATTTTTGTGAACCTGCGCTCGATGACATTGCCTGAAACTTCGCCAGCTGCGCGCTACAAGACAGCCCCGCTGAAGGCCCTCTATGACGTGCTGGCACCCGCCAAACTGAATTTATTTCTGCACATCACCGGACGGCGTGCGGATGGCTACCACTTGCTGCAGTCGGTGTTCATGCTGATCGACTGGTGCGACACCTTGCACTTTGAACTGCGCAAAGACGGCGTTATTTCGCGCACCGACTTGGGGCCAATCACAGCCGCCGTGCTGCCTGCTGACGACCTGACCGTGCGTGCCGCCCGCGCCTTGCAAGCGGCC
>JABMMH010000367.1 GCA_013205645.1 Polaromonas sp.
CATGGACTCGACGCTGATCAACATCGAATGCGTGGACGAAATTGCCGATGCAGTGGACCGCAAAGCCGAGGTTTCCGCCATCACCGAAGCGGCGATGCGCGGTGAGATCGCTGACTACAAAGACAGCCTGCGGCAACGCGTTGCCCTGCTCAAAGGTGTGCACGCAGACAGCACGGACGGCGTCTACCGCGAACGTTTGAAACTCAATCCTGGGGCCGCAGAGTTGGTGGCGGCTTGCAAAAAAGTCGGCATGAAAGTGCTGCTGGTGAGCGGCGGCTTCACGTATTTCACCGACCGCGTGCGCGATGAACTGGCGATTGATTTCACCCGCTCTAACGTCCTCGACATCAAAGACGGTTTATTGACGGGCCAGATGGTGGATCAGCCCTGGGGCGATATTTGCGACGGTGAAGAAAAAAAGAAAATGCTTTTGCAAACCTGCGCGCAACTGGGCATCAGTCCACTGCAAGCGATTGCCATGGGCGACGGCGCCAATGACCTGCCGATGATGAGCGTGGCGGGCTTGTCTGTGGCTTATCACGCCAAGCCGCAAGTGCGTGAGCAAGCGATGGTGGCGATCAACGAAGGTGGACTGGACCGATTGCTAGAAGTGCTGCAGCGCTAAAATCTTAAATACTTTCAACCATTTAAAATAATTTAACTCATCATTAAATGTTAAAATCTGTGCTGACATCACACATATTAGCGTTTTAAATGATTGTTTATTTAAAGAGTAATTATCCTTTATGGATCGTTACTCTTCTTTTGATGTCCTCAGCCGCACAAGCCGCTTCATGGTTTGTGCTGGAAGCGCCGGAAAGCATCAGCGGCATCACTGTCGAAGTGGATCTTGAGTCTCTGCGCAGCCGCGGCGAAAAGCATCATGTGCTGATGCGCATCAGTTACCCAGAAGCGCAAAAAAAGCAAAACATCACTTTTAGGTCCGTCATCGCAGAGCTTGAGATTTCATGCGAAAACGATTTGGACATCTGGAAGAGCGTCAGTTACTTTCAGAGCAGCCATGCGAAAGGCATGCCGCTGAGTTCTGAAAACTTCGGCACCGCAGGCCTACCCAAAAGCGCTATGAAGATACTGCCCGACAAAGCTTGGGGCACCTTGCAAAGAGGCGCCTGCGGCAGGACCGCCACCGTGGCCCCCTGAACAACTCAGCCAAATTTACGGGCCGCATCAAGCGCCAAACCCGCACCAATGCTGCCAAACAAATCGCCTTCAACGCGCTGCGCCTTGGGCAGCAAGACACCCACACGCTGACGCAACAGTGGCACACCGCTGGAGCCACCCGTGAAAAACACCGTGTCGACTTGATCGGCGGCAACACCTGCATCACTCAAGAGTTTGTTGACCGTCTCGCCGATGCGGCCTGCCAAGCCTGCAATGGCTTGGTCAAAAATAGCCCGCTGTAAAACCACCTCGTTTGACGCGCCAATCCGGCTCAAATCCATCGTGGTTTGAGACTCCGTAGACAAGCTGATCTTGGCCGCCTCAACCTGCATCGCCAGCCAATGGCCGTCTTTTTGCTGCACCAAATTTTGCAAGGCTTGCAGCTTTTCTGGCTCGCTGCCTTCGCGCGTCACTTCGACAATTTGCGCCACAGCCTTGCGTGTGTAGGCTTGGTTGATGGTGTGCCAAGTGGCCAAGTTAAAGTACGGCGAAGAAGGCACTTGCAGGCCACTTTTGAGTTGACTGCCCAGCCCCAGCAAAGGCATCACGCCGGCCAAGCTGAGCTGTTTGTCAAAGTCGGTGCCACCAATGTGCACGCCGCCACTGGCCAAAATATCGTCTTTGCGCTCCAACTTGCCAGCCCGTTCAGGGCCCAGGCGAACCAGCGCAAAGTCAGACGTGCCGCCGCCAATGTCGACCACCAGCACCAACTCTTCACGGCTGATCTGTGACTCGTAATCAAACGCCGCAGCAATTGGCTCGTACTGGAACTCAATGTGACGCAAACCCGTCGCACGAGCGATCTCAGCC
This sequence comes from Polaromonas sp., assembly GCA_013205645.1. Lineage (GTDB taxonomy): Bacteria > Pseudomonadota > Gammaproteobacteria > Burkholderiales > Burkholderiaceae_C > Polaromonas. The sequence goes on from JABMMH010000367.1 coordinate 1,993, forward strand.
AGCGTGTTTTCGGCCACCTTGTCGGCTTGCGGGTCGTCATCGACAAAATAAACCGGGCGCCCAAGCACTGCGCTGCTGAAGCCTTGTCCGGCAGACACTTCGGCGCGGCTTTTGAGCTCGCCAATGAACAGCGCCAGTAGTTCCCGAAACGGCAACACCCGGCCTGCGACCTCAGTGAAGTCGTCCATCAAGGAGGTGCCAAGCAAGCTTTTCAAAGACCGCATGAGGCGGCCTTCGTCGCCGATCAGGTAGTCGGCCAAAGCCTCACGGCCGTAGCTGGTCACGCTGTCTTCTGCATGAAAAAAGACGACCGACGGCAAGGTCAGCTTGTCAGCTTCCAGCGCCAGCAGCGCGGTTTGGCCCGGTCGGCTCCAGCCGACGGTTGAATTAGAGGTGCCAAAGTCAATGCCGCAGGCCTGGGCTGCGCCCTTCAAAATGACCATCGAGTTCAGCCCGGCTTCTTGAATTGTTTGTCCGCCCAAGCGATGGCGCTGCTGCGGCTGAGCTTGAACGACGCCGCCACACGCACCTCGGCCAGCAACTCGCCAGCATCATCGTGGGCACTCAAGGTGCCATAGGGGTTGTCTTCGTCCGGCACGATGTCCAGCGACACCGTGACGCGGGCAGACCCGGCGGTAACAGTGATGCTCTGGTGCAGCGAGGCATGCAATTGCTGCTCTTGCCGGCGCACAAATTCAGAGGCGGTCTTGACCAAGGTGTTGAAGGCGGTGTTGTCGAGTGGCTTGGGATTTTTCTTGTCGCGGCCCATGGTCCAAGGCCCGACCAAGGCCGGTTCGGGTTCACCGTCTTTGATCATGGCCACCGCCCAGCCGTCGTCGTCTTCGTTTTTCAGCACCCGCGCCGTCCAGCCATTGTCTTGCCACAAGCGGGGCTGCTGGACAAGTTCGGGCACATCGGGCGTGTTGGAGGTATCGGAATGGTTCAAGGGGGTTCAAATCAGGTAAAAATGAGTCTATGCCTCAGGGCGCTCGATTCTAAAGGTCTTATGACAACACCAACAGCTCCATCTTCGTCGGCCAGTGTCCACATTGTGTGCCCGCACTGCCAGACCACCAACCGCGTCGCCAAGGCCGATCTGGCCAAGGCGACCGACTGCGGACAATGCCATAAACCGCTGTTCAACGGCCAGTCCGTGGCCATGTCTGAAGCGGCTTTTGACAAACACTTGCAGCGCGATCAAATCCCGGTCTTGGTGGATTTTTGGGCCCCTTGGTGCGGGCCTTGCCGCCAGATGGCACCGGCCTTCGAGCAAGCGGCGCAGCAGCTTGAGCCTCAAGTCCGGGTCGCCAAGGTCAACACCGAAGAAGCCAAAAACTTGGGCGCCCGCTTCAACATCCGCAGCATTCCAACCTTGGCGCTGTTTTTAAATGGCCAAGAAATCGCTCGACAGCCGGGGGCCATGGGCGCGGCTGACATCGTGCGCTGGACGCAGTCACAGCTGGCGCAACACCGCTGAACTGACAAGTTTCAGGCGTCGTCCCCGCTCGCCTGCTGGGCTGCAGCGCGCAGCTTGTCTTTTTTGCTGGGCCGCTTGCCTTTGATACCGCCAGTGGACTCGCCCGCCGCACTGCGGCTTTCCGTGGCAGCCAGCACCGGGGCGACATCCGTCGGCTCAAAACCGGCCACTTGCTCGCGCGGCACGCTCAAGCCTTGACGCTTTTCGATCAAGCGGAAATGCGCTTCGGTGGCTGGGCTGACAAAGCTCACCGCCAAACCAGACTCCCCCGCACGCCCAGTCCGGCCAATGCGGTGAACGTAGTCCACCGCCGAGCGCGGCAAGTCGTAATTGACGACCACCGGCAGCAAGGCCACGTCCAAGCCGCGCGCCGCCACATCGGTCGCGATCACCACTTTGACGTCTGAGTTTTTAAAGTCGAGCAGCACTTGCGTGCGCTTACCTTGACTCAGTTCGCCATGAAAAGGCTCCGCTTCCAAGCCTACTTTGCGCAGCTTGTCGGCCACCATTTCGGCGGCGTGCTTGGTGGCCACGAAGACCAGCACACGGCTCCATTTTCTTTGCGTGATCAGGTGCCGCAGCAACTGGGTCCGACGGCTGCTGTCAACCTCAATCGCCAGCTGCGCGATGGCGCTGATTTCCAGCACCTCGGGCAGCACTTCAACCCGTGCCGGCGACTGCAGCAAGCCGGCCGCCAAAGCCTGCACCGGCGCAGGCAAGGTGGCCGAGAAAAACAGGTTTTGCCGTCGAGTGGGCAGCAAGGCCAAAATCCGCTTGAGCTCTTCGTCAAAACCGAGATCGAGCAGCCGATCGGCTTCGTCCAACACCAGCGTCTGCACTGCCGACAAGTCGAGCGCGTTGTGGTCAATCAGGTCCAGCAGGCGACCGGGCGTGGCCACCACCCAGTCGGTGCCGCTGCGCAAGCCCATCATCTGCGGGTTGATCGAAACGCCACCAAAGACGACGGTGACTTTGAGCTCGGGTGCCACTTGCTGCGCCAGCAGGCGCGCCACCTCGCCAATTTGAACGGCCAGTTCACGCGTGGGCACCAGAATCAGCGCCCTCACCCGCCGCGGCCGAGTACTCGGGACAGCCGCCAACATTTGCAGAATCGGCAGACAAAACGCAGCCGTCTTGCCTGAACCGGTTTCAGCAGACGCCAGCACGTCGCGGCCCGCCAAAATCAGCGGAATGGCGGCCATCTGCACAGGCGTGGGCTGGCTGTAGTTCAGGCCAGTCAGAGCGCGAAGAAGGGGCGGCGACAAGCCAAGTGTGGAAAAAGACATGCTGAAGTGATTTTGAAGCTGAAGTGAAGCCGAGGGTGGCTTTTTAATAAGAGCGAATGAGTCAAGTTTAAGCGCCAGCCGATCGGGCCGGCACTTGAGGCCGCATAATCATGGCCTCCTGACAGTCGGCCGCAAGGCGCCGCACTGAATCTATCTGCGCTAGACCGCAACCCAACAAACTTTAAGGCTCCCGTGAGAAAAACGTTCAAACTTCAGGTCGAAGGCAAAAACCCGGACCGCGTGCTGGACGCCCACAAACACGAGATCCGCAAGTACGTCAAACGCCAACGCCGCGTGCCATTGCCAGCCGGCGTGGATTTTTGGGACTTCGATTGCAAATTCGGCAACACAGAAGAATCCGCTGAGAGCGTGCATTTGGCAGAAATCATCACGCGCCTAGACGCCGCTGTGGCCGAAGGCGCAGCGCAGTTCTTCGTCGAGCTTGTGGCCAAAGACGGCCACCGCCGAGTCCGACCTGCTGGTGAGATGCCTGCGCATCAAAGCGATGGTTTCGACGAAGGTGACGACCTCACGCCCTGATGTCAAATTCCGCCTCGCCCATGTAGCGATGCGGACCCAAGGCCGCCGTCAGCGCGGCCGATTCAGCGGCCTGCCACTGGTTGAAAATCTCCAACTCTTCGGTGCTCAAGACATCCGCTGACGGCGACTCGCCGTAGACGGCCAGCAGTTTGCGGTACATCGAATACACCGGCAACACCAGCGACGCATCGCCCAAGGCGTCATCCAAAGCCATGCAAAAACGCTTTTCTGCCGCGCGCTTTTCCAGCTCGCTGACATCTTCATAGGCAAACAAACGAACGCTGTAGCTCATGCGGTCGTCGTCATACGCCACCCTGCACGCTGGCCATGGCTTGACCCAGTTGCACTGGCCCGCCAGCTTGCCAATCAGGATTGAACTGCAAAGGCCCAGCCGGGAACAGCAAGACCACGGTGGAGCCGAGCAAAAACCGGCCCATCTCGTCGCCTTTTTTCAGCGTTACCGGCGGCGTTGAGTCTGTGTAGTGCCATTCGCGCACCGTGTTTTGGCGCGAGCGGTTCACCACGCCATGCCAGACCGTCGCCATGCTGCCGACAATCGTTGCACCGACCAGCGTCAAAACCATGGCCCCGTGCGGCGTCTCAAAGACGCAAACCAAACGTTCGTTGCGGGCAAACAGTCCCGGCACACCGCGCGCGGTGACCGGGTTGACAGAAAACAGATCGCCCGGCACATAAATCATGCGCAGCAAACGGCCATCACACGGCATGTGAATGCGGTGGTAGTCACGCGGGCTGAGGTAGATCGTGGCGAAACTTCCGTCCCGAAATTGCTCCGCCAGTTGCGCGTCGCCACCGACCAGCGCGGTGGTCGAGTAGTGATGGCCCTTGGCCTGAAAAATCTGATCCTCCTCAATGCGGCCAAACTGGCTGATGGCACCATCGACGGGACAGATCCAAGCGGCGCTGGCCAACGGTCTAACGCCCGGCTTCAAGGCACGGGTGAAAAAGTCGTTGAACGACAGGTAGCTGGTGATGTCTGGGTTAGCCGCTTCGCTCATGTTGACGGCGTACTTGCCAACGAACCAGCGAATCAGCGCGGTGGTGATCCAGCCGCGCTGACGCGACGCCACAAAGCCTGCGAAAGTCGTGATGGCCTGCTTGGGCAGGAGGTATTGAAGAAGAACTTTGAAACGATCAGGCACACGGACTCACGGAAGTGGATGGACGTCGGCTATTTTATAGAGCCGCCGCGCTCCTCAGTCTGGCAGCACGCGCAAAAGACGACCCTCGGGGCTGTCGGTCAGCACGTAAAGCAAGCCGTCCGGCCCTTGGCGTACATCACGGACACGGCCCACACCCTCGAGCAACTTGTGTTCGCGCTGCACGCGGCCCTTGAAAGGCGCGTCCAGCTCCATCCGGTTCAAGTAGCCAAACTTCAACGAACCGACAAACAGATTACCGCGCCAAGCGGCGCCGTAACGGTCGCTGGTCAAGAACGCCATGCCCGACGGTGCGATGGATGGCGTCCAGTGGTGCAAAGGCTGCTCCAAGCCAGCGCGCTCACTGATGCCCGCACCGATTTTTCCACCGCCGTAGTTGACGCCATGCGTGATGACGGGCCAGCCGTAGTTGCGTCCCGGCAGCGGCAGGTTGATCTCATCACCGCCTTGCGCGCCATGCTCTTGCGCCCACAAAGTGCCATCGGGTGCGAGTGTCGCGCCCTGCACATTGCGATGGCCCCAACTCCAAATTTCGGGCAAAGCGCCAGCGCGTTTCAGCAGCGGATTGTCAGCCGGCACCGAACCGTCTTTGTTGATGCGAACGATCTTGCCAATGTGGTTGTCCAGCTTTTGCGCATCGGCCATGCGTGAATAACGATCACCCAAGGTCAGAAACAAAGTACCGTCAGGCTGACCGCTTTTCTGGCCTTCCACGATCCGGCAACCGAAGTGGGCACCGCTGTCAACCTTCGGCTTTTGGCTGAAGATGACTTTGAGATTTTGCAAGGCCGTGTTGTCAGCGCTCAGCGTTGCCCTAGCCAAAGCCGTGCTGTTGCTGCGCCCGTCTGCTGAAGGCTCTGAAAAACAAAAGGACAGTGCGCGTGACTTATCAAAATCGGCATCCAGCAGCACGTCGAGCAAACCGCCCTGCCCGCCGGCAGCGATTGCCGGCAAGCCCGAAATCGGCGCACCGCGTTGGCCGTCAGGGCTGATCACGCGCATGCGCCCAGGCCGCTCTGTCACCAAGAAGTGTTTGTTTGGAAGAAATGCCAGCGCCCAAGGATTTTCCAAGTCGGTGGCCACTACTTCGGCGCGCACGCTTTGGGCTGTTGCGGGCATGGCCACAGACAACACACCGGCGATGAGCCCTAGCGAGAGCACCGGCCCAAGCCGCCAAGCCAAAGCACGATTCACATTTTTTGCATCTGTCCAACCCATGGTCATTTCTCCAAAATTCGAAAGAGGTAAAAGGCACTATGCCATGCCCGCTCTTGTAGAGCTTGTCTACTGCCAAAGACTGGGCTCATTTGGGACTTGACGCTGAGCCGCCACGTCAGTAAGCTCCCCCGATGCGTTTTAGACTGATCAAGCCCACTTTTGCACCCGGCATAGCCTTGGCTCTGGGCCTTTTGATCAGCACAACAGCCCACGCGGCACCGACCACAGACGAACTCGACACTTGGCTGGCCGACAAAGGCTTGTTGTCGCAAATCCAGCAAGTTCGCCAACACGTGAGCCTGAAAGCCTCAGAACTCGTGGTCCACGCCATCGGATTTCTTGGCGTCCCTTACCAACGCGGCGGCAACACGGTAGAAACCGGTTTTGACTGCAGTGGTTTCGTCAAAGCCATTTACGAACAGACTGTTGGTCTGGTGCTGCCGCGGCGTGCAGAGCAACAAGCAGCAGCCACGCAAAATATCGAACGCAAAGAATTGCTGCCGGGCGACTTGGTTTTCTTCAACACCATGCGCCGCGCCTTCAGCCATGTCGGCATTTATATCGGTGACGGCAAGTTCATCCACTCGCCTAAGCCCGGTGCTGAAGTGCGCGTGGAAAGCTTGGCCACGACGTACTGGAACCGCCGTTTTGACGGCGCCCGTCGGGTTGATACTGGCACAGATGACGCCGGCCCGTCAGTGGCGGCGGCGCTGCGTTCACAGGTCAAGCCTTAGCCCATCGCCAGTGCTAAAGCAGGGTGTTCTCAGCGGCGCTGGCCAATAGTCGCTGTGTTGTTGCCCATCTTCTGACTCTCGCTGGCTAATGCCTGCTGCTCAGGCTCCCCGTCAATCGCGATAGCCTTGCGGTAGAGCGTGTTGACATTTGGCAGTCGGGCGAGGATGTCAGTCCACTCAAAATCAAACGGGATACCGATCCATTCGTCGGACTTCTTGAGCGCAGCAATGCAAGTCCGCATGGTTTTACTGATCTGGTCAATGCTGGCCAACTCTTCAGGCGTCAGGACTTCGCGTGGGTTATTGGTCAAATCAGCTTCCAGCAACATGAGCTGGTCATGCGCAAAAGCGCGCTCGCGGCGAATCGCCTCCGAATTTTTCTTAACGACCGCTGGCGGCTGCAGGGCGACATTCAAGCGAGCAGTGATGTCGCGCAAACTTTGTTGCGTGAAAAAATAAAACAACAAAAAGCATATCAGCAGCAGCATGAGCAGCAAGATGACGACGAGAAGAGCAGTGTCCATGGAGCTCCTGAAGGTAAGCGCTTGGCTGGAAAATTTGCGCAAGCTGTAGGGTATCCATTTTTTTACGCAAAAAAAGTTTTCGCCAACTTTCCTAGAGCGAGCGACGCGCGCAGATTATTTTGTCGCTCGCCAAAGATCATGTCGATCTGAATGCATTGAAACGACTACGTTAGCGCACTACAACCGACTCATACCCCTGCGCATTGACTTATTAATACTTAATCTGTATAATTAATGTTTTAATTAATACCTTCAATCAGGTTATTCTGGCGTTTTAGGACGCCGCCTTGCCGAGACGGGCCTTGGCACCGCTCCATCTGGCCGACTGTGTCGGCCCTGATCGCCGTGCATGCATCCTTCAAAAATCCGCTGCCAAGACTGTTGCCCTGAGTGCGCCTTCGCACTAAGCCGCCGGCATGAGTTTCTGGCGTGTCTTGTACTGCCTTCGTGCCAGCAAGGGCTTGCCTCATTCCCCAACCAAGAGAGACCCCCCGCGTGGCCAAACAAATCATCATCGACCATGTCTTCAAAGTATTTGGCGATGCCCCAGAAGCCGCACTTGAACTGGTGCGTCAAGGTTGCACCAAAGAAGATATTTTGGCCCGAACCGGCGCCACAATCGGTGTTTTTGACGCCAGTCTGACCATCGAAGCGGGTGAGATCTTTGTCGTCATGGGCCTGTCGGGCTCGGGCAAATCAACGCTGGTGCGGCTGCTCAACCTGTTGATCGAACCTACCTCGGGCCGCATTTTGGTCGACGGCATCGACATCAGCCAACTCAAGGATTCTCAATTGCGCGCTCTGCGGCGCAAGGACATCAGCATGGTGTTCCAGTCGTTCGCGCTGATGCCGCACATGACGGTGCAGGACAACACCGCGCTGGGCCTAGAGCTGGCCGGCGTCAGCCGCGCTGAGCGCCATGCGGCAGCCGACCAAGCGCTGGACCAGGTCGGTTTGGCTGGCTGGGGCGCCAGCTACCCCGATGAATTGTCGGGCGGCATGCAGCAGCGTGTGGGCCTTGCCAGAGCGCTGGCCTCAGACCCGTCGATCTTGCTGATGGACGAGGCCTTTTCAGCGCTGGACCCCATCATCCGCACTGAAATGCAGTCCGAACTGCTGCGCCTGCAGCAGGTCAAACGCCGCACCATTGTTTTTATTTCGCACGACCTGGACGAGGCCATGCACATTGGCGACCGCGTCGCCATCATGAAAGATGGTCAAGTGGTGCAGGTCGGCACACCCGAGGAAATTTTGCGCAATCCAGCCGATGACTATGTGCGCAGCTTTGTGCGCGGCGTCGACGCCTCGGCGGTGTTCAAAGCCGGTGACATTGCGCGCAAAAGCCAGGTCGTGGTGTCCGAGCAACCCGGCAAGGGCTCACGGGCAGCACTCAAGATGCTTGAGGACCAGGACCGCAACTACGCCTATGTGGTGAGCCCGTCCCATCAGTATCTGGGCGTCGTATCAGCCGACTCGCTGCGGTCGGCACTCGACGGCCATGTCGGCCCACTGGGGCTCGAGCACGCCTTCCTGCCCGATGTGCAGCCGATTGCCACCGATGAGCCTGTCTATGGTCTGTATGGCCAAGTCGCACAGTGCCCTTACCCGGTGCCGGTGACGACCCCTGACGGCAAGTTCCAAGGCGCCATCAGCAAGACCACCCTGCTGAAATTCCTTGACCGCGACACGCCTTCCGTGCCGCCACAGTGACCCCGAAAGAATGCCCATGAACGACACCAACAACGCCAGCACATCCGCCCCCAGCGACAGCGTAACGCCTGCCATGACAAATGCGCCACCCCAACTCGACCCTTGGGGCATGCCCATCGAAAGCCCCCCTGCCGCGGCCGCCGCCGATCCGTGGCAAACCGCCACGCAACCGACAGAAGCCGTCAACGGCGGCGCCAGCGACTGGCTCGATGCGCCCAGCGTCGACACGGAGGCCGTCACTGGCTTTCAGATCCAGCAACTGTGGGACGGATCGTTGCCCGTTGAAAGCTGGATCAATCAAGGACTTGGCTGGGTGGTCGACAACTTCCGCCCTTTTTTCCAGACCGTTCGTGTGCCGATCGACAGCACCCTGACCGGTGTTGAAGGCCTGCTGCAAAGCGTGCCATCACTGGTGATGATTGCCTTTATCGGGCTGCTGGCTTGGCAATTCGCCGGCCGCGCGCTGGCGTTTGGCGCCATCGTGTCGCTGCTGCTGGTGGCGATGCTGGGCATCTGGCCTGAAGCCATGGTGACGCTGTCACTGGTGCTGACCTCGCTGGCGTTTTGCTTGGTGGTCGGCCTGCCGATCGGCATCTTGCTGGCCAGCAGTGACCGCGCCATGCGCCTAACTCGCCCTCTGTTGGACGCCATGCAGACGACGCCCGCCTTTGTCTACTTGGTGCCGGTGGTGATGCTGTTCGGCATTGGCAACGTGCCAGGCGTGATTGTCACCATCATTTTTGCGCTGCCGCCGCTGATTCGCCTGACCAACCTGGGCATTCGCCAAGTTCGGCCTGACCTGATCGAGGCGGCCCAAGCCTATGGCGCCTCGCCCTTGCAAATGCTGCTCAAGGTGCAGTTGCCGCTGGCCATGCCGTCCATCATGGCCGGCGTCAACCAGACGCTGATGCTGTCGCTGTCGATGGTGGTGATCGCCTCGATGATTGCCGTCGGCGGCTTGGGCCAGATGGTGCTGCGCGGCATTGGTCGGCTCGACATGGGCTTAGCCACCGTCGGTGGTCTGGGTATTGTGCTGCTGGCCATCACGCTAGACCGCATCACCCAGTCTTTGGGCCAGCCACG
>JABMMH010000368.1 GCA_013205645.1 Polaromonas sp.
GTGCAAATCAAGGTCGCCGACAACGGCGAGATTTTGGTCAAGTCAGCGGGTCTGCTGAAGGAATATTACAAAAATCCAACAGCCACGGCCGAGGTGCTGAGCGCCGACGGCTGGTACCACACCAGCGACGCCGGCTTCATCGACGCCAGCGGCCACCTGAAGATCATTGACCGCGTCAAAGACGTCGGCCGCCTTCAAGGCGGCGCCAACGACGGTGCCATGTTCGCGCCCAAATATGTCGAGAACAAGCTGAAATTTTTCCCCTTCATCAAAGAAGCCGTGGCCTACGGTGACGGCCGCGACAAAGTCTGCGTCATGCTGAACATCGACTTCGATGCGGCAGGCAACTGGGCCGAGCGCCGCAACCTGCCGTATGCCGGTTACACCGACTTGGCGCAAAAGCCTGAGGTCTACCAACTCATTCGTGAATGCGTTGAAAAAGTCAACGCCGACCTGAGTGTTGACGCGCTGCTGGCGGGCTCGCAGGTGAGCCGCTTTTTGGTGTTGCACAAAGAGCTCGATGCCGATGACGGCGAGCTGACACGAACCAACAAAGTCAGACGCGGCTTCATCGCCGAAAAATACCAACCGCTGGTCGACGCGCTCTATGCCGGCAAGGCCGAGCAATTCATTGAAACCGTGGTGAAATTTGAAGACGGCCGCAGCGGCAGCGTCAGTGCGACGCTCAAGCTCAGCGACGCCAAAACATTTGCCTTCGTGAAGGCTGCAGCATGAGCAAAAAAATCGGTGACGTCATCCTTGATGTCAACAACATTTCCCTCAGCTTCGGCGGCGTCAAAGCCCTCGCCGACATCTCGTTCAACGTCAAAGAGCACGAGATCCGCGCCATCATCGGACCCAACGGTGCGGGCAAAAGTTCGATGCTCAATTGCATCAACGGGGTTTACCAACCGCAGCAAGGCTCCATCACCTTTCGCGGCCAAACCTTCGAGCACATGAACAGCCACCAAGTGGCGGTGATGGGCGTGGCTCGAACGTTTCAAAATTTGGCTTTGTTCAAGGGCATGAGCGTGCTCGACAACATCATGTCAGGCCGCAACCTGAAGATCAAAAGCAATCTCTTCATGCAGGCGCTGCGCATCGGACCGGCTGAAAAAGAAGAATTTCAGCACCGCGAAGCGGTCGAGAAAATCATCGACTTCCTGGAAATTCAAGCCTACCGAAAAACACCAGTGGGGCAACTGCCTTACGGTTTGCAAAAACGCGTCGACCTCGGCCGCGCGCTGGCCATGGAACCGCAAGTGCTGCTGCTGGATGAGCCGATGGCCGGCATGAACGTCGAAGAAAAGCAGGACATGTGCCGCTTCGTCCTCGACGTCAACGACGAGTTCGGCACCACGGTGGTTCTCATTGAGCATGACATGGGTGTGGTGATGGACATCTCCGATCGTGTCGTGGTGCTGGACTACGGCAAAAAAATTGGCGATGGCACACCCAACGAAGTGCGCAACAACCCTGACGTCATCAGCGCCTACCTCGGCACCAGCCACTAACAAAGAACGGCAACACCAACATGGCATTCTTTCTTGAAACATTGCTCGGCGGCCTGATGGCCGGCATGCTGTATTCACTGGTGGCGCTGGGCTTTGTGCTGATCTTTAAAGCGTCCGGCGTCTTCAACTTTGCGCAGGGCGCGATGGTGCTGTTTGCCGCACTGGCGATGGCCCGATTTTCGGCATGGCTGCCGGCATGGCTGGGCTTCGAGAGTCTGTTGCTAGCCAACATCTTGGCCTTCTTGATTGCTGCGGTCATCATGTTTGCCGTGGCTTGGCTGATCGAACGGCTGGTGCTGCGGCATCTGGTCAACCAAGATGGCGCGACGCTGTTGATGGCGACACTGGGCATCGCTTACTTTTTAGAAGGTCTGGGTCAAACCATCTTCGGCGGCAATATTTACAAGATCGACATCGGCATGCCGAAAGACCCGGTCTTCGTGTTGGACTCGATTTTCCCGGGCGGCCTTCTGATCAACAAAGAAGACCTGTATGCCGCGCTGATCGCCGCACTCTTGGTCAGCGCGCTGAGTCTGTTCTTTCAAAAAACCTCCACCGGTCGCGCCTTGCGTGCGGTGGCTGACGACCACCAAGCTGCGCAGTCGATTGGCATTCCGCTGAATCGAATCTGGGTCATCGTCTGGTGCGTAGCCGGCGTGGTGGCCTTGGTGGCCGGGATGATCTGGGGCAGCAAACTCGGCGTGCAATTTTCGCTCGCGACGGTGGCGTTGCGGGCCTTGCCGGTGGTGATTTTGGGTGGCCTGACCTCGGTGCCTGGCGCCATCATCGGCGGCCTGATCATCGGCGTCGGCGAGAAGCTCTCTGAAGTTTTCTTGGGTCCTTACGTCGGCGGTGGCATTGAAATCTGGTTCGCCTATGTGCTGGCGCTGGGCTTTCTGCTGTTTCGTCCGCAAGGTCTGTTTGGCGAAAAAATCATCGATAGGGTCTAGACATGAGGCCCCCACGCTTGTCACTTCGTGTACTGCACTGCCCCCCGTGGGGGTCGCTGCGCCTGCGGCCCGGCGGAGCCGGTTCCGCGGCCCCTGCTGGGCTTGGGACAGCGCCACGCCAGACTTCTTTTATTACGACCTAACCGCGGCTCATCCTTATGTTTTATAGAGAAAACGGTCAATTCAAAACCAACTACCGGGATGACCAGCAGATCTTCCCGATCTTGCAGGACCGCGTCGCCATCGGCCTGTTGTTGGCGGTCGCTTTTGTAGCCGTGCCGATGTTGGCCAGCGACTACCTGTTTCGGGCGATTCTGATTCCGTTCGTGATCATGTCGTTGGCTGCGTTGGGGGTGAATATTCTGGTCGGTTATTGCGGCCAAATCTCGCTCGGCTCCGGCGCTTTCATGGCGGTCGGCGCCTACGGTGCTTACAACATCTTTGTGCGCCTGCCCGGCATGCCGCTGATCCCGGCCTTGATTCTGGGCGGCTTGTGCGCCACCGCGTTCGGCATCTTGTTTGGCTTGCCCAGCCTGCGCGTCAAGGGCTTGTATTTGGCCGTGGCCACATTGGCCGCACAGTTTTTTAGCGACTGGATGTTTTTGCGCATCAAGTGGTTCACGCTGGACACGCCATCCGGCTCGGTCTCGGTGTCAAACCTGCAGGTCTTCGGCATGCCAATTGAAAGCGCTGTCAGCCGCTATCTGCTGTGCCTGTCGCTGCTGCTGGTCATCGGCGTGATGGCTAAAAATCTAGTGCGCGGTGCCATCGGCCGCGAGTGGATGGCCATCCGCGACATGGACGTGGCCGCGGCCGTGATCGGCATTCGCCCGATGTACGCCAAGCTCAGCGCCTTCGCGGTCAGCTCCTTCATCATCGGCGTGGCCGGCGGACTCTGGGCTTTCGTTTATCTCGGTGCGTGGGAGCCTGCGGCTTTCTCTGTCGACCAATCCTTTCGCTTGCTGTTCATGGTGATCATCGGCGGCCTTGGCTCCATCATGGGCAGCTTTTTTGGCGCGGCTTTCATCGTCGTGCTGCCGATTGCGTTGAATCAATTTTTGCCCTTCTTTGCCGGTCTGTTCGGCATCGACATCTCAACTGCCGGTGTGTCACATGCCGAGCTGATGATTTTTGGCGGCCTGATCGTTTGGTTCTTGATTGTCGAGCCGCATGGGCTGGCCAAGCTGTGGTCGATGGGCAAACAAAAACTGCGTTTGTGGCCCTTTCCACATTGAGTTTCGTGGGTGTTGTTTATAAAGTCAGTTTTAAAAATTAACCGGAGACAAGAATGAAATCAGGCAAATTAATTTTGGCGCTTGCGACCCTCGCGGTGAGCGCCTCCGTGGTCACCAGCGCTGTGGCGCAGGCCAAAGAACAGTTCATTCCGGTGCTGTCTTACCGCACCGGGCCTTACGCCCCGAACGGTACGCCGTGGGCCAATGGTTTTGTGGACTACCTCAAACTGGTCAACGCACGCGGCGGTATCAACGGCGTCAAGTTGTCGTTCGAAGAATGCGAAACCGGTTACGACACGGCGCGCAGCGTGGAGTGTTACGAGCGACTCAAGAGCAAAGGCATGTCGTTTGTACAGCCACTGTCCACCGGTGCCACCTTCGCCATCACAGAGAAAGCCCCGATCGACAAAATCCCGGTGGTGACGGTTGGCTATGGCCGCAGCGAAAGCGCTGACGGCTCGGTCTTCAAATGGAACTTCCCGATCGCTGGCACCTATTGGGTCGCGTCCGATGCGATTTTGCAAGCCATCGCCATCAAGGAAGGCGGTTTCGACAAGCTCAAGGGCAAGCGCATCGCACTGGTTTACCACGACAGTCCATTCGGCAAAGAGCCAATTCCACTGATGCAAGAGCGCGCCGCGATGCACGGCTTCAATTTGCAGCTGCTGCCGGTCACGGCGCCTGGCGTGGAGCAAAAAGCCACTTGGTTGCAGGTGCGCCAGTCGCGTCCTGACTATGTTGTGCTGTGGGGCTGGGGCGTGATGAATTCGACATCGATCAAAGAAGCGCAAGCCACTGGCTACCCGCGTGAAAAAATGTACGGCGTCTGGTGGGCCGGTGCTGAGCCTGACGTCAAAGACGTGGCCGATGGCGCCAAAGGCTACAACGCGGTGACGATGCAGCACGGTGCCGAGCCCAACTCCAAGCTGGCCAAAGACGTGCTGGCGATGATTCACGCCAAAGGCCAAGGCACCGGCCCGAAAGACGAAGTCGGCCAAGTGCTTTACATGCGCGGCGCCATGAGCGCCATGATCGGTATTGAAGGTGTGCGTGCAGCGCAAGATCGATTCGGCAAAGGCAAAGTCATGACGGGCGAGCAAGTCCGTTGGGGCCTTGAAAACCTGAACTTGACACAACCCAAACTGGACGCCCTGGGCTTTGCCGGCGTCATGCGGCCTATCAGCACGTCTTGCACTGACCACATGGGTTCGGCTTGGGCGCGCATCCACACATGGGATGGCAAGCAGTGGAAGTTCACCTCCGACTGGCTGCAGGCTGACGAGCAAATCATCAAACCTTTGGTCAAAGCAACGGCCGCTAAATACGCAGCCGATAAAAAGCTGACGCCACGCACACCGGCAGACTGCCAGTCGTGATTTGACATGGGGTTTCGGCCAGAGGCTGGACTCCTACCGCGGAAGAAATAGACTTTTCGCGTAGGAGCCGAGCCTCTCGGCCATGACCCTGCTTGAACCAACTGCATCCTCTGACAGATCGGATTTCAGCCCATGAGTGATTCAACCATCGTGCTCAATGTCAACGGCATCGAGGTCATTTACAACCACGTGATCTTGGTGCTGAAAGGCGTCTCGTTGCAGGTGCCTGACGGTAAAATAGTGGCGATTTTGGGCGGCAATGGGGCCGGCAAAACCACCACGCTACGGGCCGTCTCGAACCTGCTCAAGGGCGAACGCGGCGAAGTCACCAAAGGCTCTATCGAGTTGCGCGGCGAGCGCATTGAGAATCTCTCGCCCTCTGATTTGGTGCAGCGCGGCGTGGTGCAAGTGATGGAAGGTCGGCACTGCTTTGCACACCTGACGATTGAAGAAAACTTGTTGACTGGCGCCTACACCCGCAAAGACAAGGCCGAAGTGGCGGCCAATCTGGAGAAGGTTTACGCCTACTTTCCGCGCTTGAAAACACGCCGCACATCGCAGGCCGCCTACACCTCTGGCGGCGAGCAACAGATGTGCGCGATTGGCCGCGCGTTGATGACCAACCCGAACATGGTGTTGCTTGACGAGCCGTCGATGGGTTTGGCACCGCAAATCGTCGAGGAAGTTTTTAACATCGTCAAAGACCTGAATGAAAAAGAGAAAGTCACCTTTTTACTGGCTGAGCAGAACACCCACATGGCGCTGAAATACGCCGACTATGGCTACATCATGGAAAGTGGCCGGGTCGTGATGGATGGCGTGGCCAGCGACTTGGCCAGCAACGAAGACGTCAAAGAGTTTTACTTGGGCGTGGGCGGTGGTGAGCGCAAGAGTTTCAAAGACGTTAAAAGTTACAAGCGGCGCAAGCGCTGGTTGGCCTGAGGCGCGCACGGTGAAGCAACATTTCGACGCACTGGAAATCCGCGACCCCGCAGAACGGGAAGCAGCACAGCTCGCAGCACTGCCGGGACTGATCGCGCACGCGCAGCAACACAGCCCGGCTGCGGCGCACACACTGGCCGGCATCAAGCCAGCCAACGTTAATTCTTGGGCCGCGCTGGCCAGCTTGCCGGTCACCCGCAAACACGCTCTGCTGGAGCGCCAACTGGCCACGCGCCCAGCTGACTCGTTTGGTGGCTTTGCTGCCGTGGTGCGGGGCCGAAAAATGCCGCGTATTTTTGCCTCGCCAGGCCCGATTTATGAGCCCGA
>JABMMH010000369.1 GCA_013205645.1 Polaromonas sp.
CGCTTTGTCCGTCGATTCTTCGTAGACGCTGGCATGGCTGCCCGACAAAATCACGCCCTTGAGATTACCGTCTTTGGCGTACTCACGAATCCACTCATCCGTCACATCGCAAGGATGGACTTCACAAAAAACATGCGCCTCGCGAACACGGCGGGCAATGAGCTGAGTGACTTGCGAGCCGAAGTCGAGGATGAGGATTTTTTGGTGAAGCATGAATCGGATCAGGTTCGACAGATGGCGTTAAGCGAGGGGGATTTTCCGACGGGCAGCCCCTTGGAAAATGAGCCCCCTCGGGGGGCAGCGTAGTACACGCAGTGACAAGCGTGGGGGCTAATAATTACTCTGCGCGATAGTTCGGCGCTTCTTTGGTGATCTGCACGTCATGCACATGGCTCTCACGAATGCCGGCCGAGGTGATCTCGACGAACTCCGCCTTGTTCTGCATGTCTTCAATCGTGGCGCAACCGCAGTAGCCCATGCTGGCGCGCAAACCGCCGGCCATTTGATAGATGATGGAGACCATCGAGCCTTTGTAAGGCACACGACCTTCAATGCCTTCGGGCACCAGTTTGTCAACATTCGGGTTGCCGGTGGTGGCTTCTTGGAAGTAACGGTCTGCACTGCCCTGCTGCATGGCGCCAATACTGCCCATGCCGCGGTAGCTTTTGTAGCTGCGGCCTTGGAACAAAATGACTTCACCAGGCGCCTCTTCGGTGCCTGCAAACATACCGCCCATCATGACGGTGCCTGCGCCTGCCGCAATGGCTTTGGCAATGTCGCCGCTGAAGCGAATACCGCCGTCACCGATCAAGGGAACGCCGGTGCCGCGCAGGGCCGTGGCCACGCTGTCGATGGCCATGATTTGTGGCACACCCACGCCCGCCACAATGCGTGTGGTGCAGATGCTGCCAGGGCCGATGCCGACTTTGACAGCATCCGCACCGGCTTCAACCAGTGCCAATGCTGCCGCGCCGGTGGCAATATTGCCGCCAATCACGTCGATGTGCGGATAGTTCTTTTTGACCCAACGCACGCGCTCGATCACGCCATGGCTGTGGCCGTGGGCGGTGTCGACCACGATGGCGTCCACGCCGGCGCGAACCAAGGCTTCAACCCGTTCTTCAGTGCCTGCACCGACGCCAACCGCAGCGCCCACGCGCAGGCGACCCGCAGCGTCACGCGCAGCGTTGGGGAAATTGGTTTGCTTGGTGATGTCTTTGACGGTGATCAGGCCTTTGAGCTCGAAGTCGTCATTGATCACCAGCAGGCGTTCAAGCTTGTACTTGTTGAGCAAGGCTTTGGCCTCGGCAGGCGAGGTGCCTTCTTTGACCGTGATCAGCTTATCGCGCGGCGTCATGATCTCGTGCGCTTTGACGTCGTAGCGGGTTTCAAAGCGCAGGTCACGACTGGTGACAATGCCGATGACTTTGCCGCCGTCGCAAACCGGAAAACCAGAGATACCGAGCTGCTCAGACAACTGCATCACCTGCAGTACCGTGTGTTCTGGGGTGATGACAACAGGGTCACGCACCACGCCGGACTCGTAGCGCTTGACCTTGGCCACATGCGCGGCTTGTTCTTGCGGAGTCAGGTTTTTGTGAACAATGCCGATGCCGCCCTCTTGGGCAATGGCAATCGCCAGACGCGCCTCTGTGACGGTGTCCATGGCGGCCGAAATCAAGGGCAGGTTCAGGCGAATGTTGCGAGAAAACTGGGTGGAAAGTGAGGTGTCCTTGGGCAGGACTTGGGAGTACGCGGGGACCAACAAGACGTCGTCGAAGGTCAGCGCTTTGCCGAGTAGGCGCATAAGGAAAGCTCCAAAAAAACGATTGTACCCGCGCCGACGGCTGGTTTTCTGCTTCAGTAACCGGCTTTTCCGCCTTCGCGTTTTTTCGCGAACAGCCCGGCGCGCTTAACACCCTGTCCTCTGAACCGCTCACGCCGTGCAACCTTGGGGTCAACCCGCAGCGGCCGATAAATTTCGACCCGGTCCTGATCGACCAGCACTTGATCGGCACGGCAACTGCGGCCCCAGATGCCTAGGCTCAGAACACCTCTGGCCAGAAGTTCTGTGATGTCTGAAAAAGCTGTCAGCACACCCGACTGCTCTAGTGCCGTTTGCACGGTGCTGCCGTCAGGAATCTCGACGAGCCACTCCTGCGCCATTCGTTGCGCGGGCGCATAGGTCACAACAATTTTCATGGGTGGATGCGTTGGCGACTCACGGCTCACCGTAGACCTGCGTTGCGCGTTTGACGAAGGCTTCGACCATGCTGCCGGCGATCTTGTCAAAGACCGGCCCGACCAGCGCGGCCAGTGCCCGGTTGGCAAAACTGTAGCGCAGTGTGAAGTTGACTTTGCAGGCACGTTGACCTTCGCCGAGCGGCGTGAAGGTCCAGAGACCATCCAGCTGGGAAAACGGGCCGTCGACCAACTCCATCGCCACTTCGCGGCCGGCCACATGCCGGTTGCGGGTGGTGAAGCCTTGTTTGATGCCGCCGAATGAAATACCCACTTTGGCGGTCATGCTGCTGTCGTCTTCGGTCAGCACAGTGGCTTGGTCGCACCACGGCAAAAACGCCGGATAGTGGGCGACGTCGGTGACGAGCGCAAACATTTCTTCGGCGCTGTACCAGAGGAGGACGGACTTGTGAACGGTTTTCATACAATGCAGTTGCGTTGGCAATTGTATTAGCCGCCCGCGCCCTCACCTCTCAGTCATGGCCACCAAAGCAGCAAGCTCCTCCAAAAAATCCGCAGCGGCCTCTTCAGGCAAGCCAGCCAAGCCCGCAGCCAATCTGTCGCCCAAAGCGGCAGCCGCTGCTATTCGCATTGCAGACAACAAAAAAGCGACTTACAACTACCACATTGAAGAACGCTTTGAAGCCGGCATGGTGCTTGAAGGCTGGGAAGTGAAGTCCGTCCGCGAAGGCAAAGTGCAGTTGACAGACGGCTACGTGGTCATCCGCAACGGCGAG
>JABMMH010000370.1 GCA_013205645.1 Polaromonas sp.
CGCTTTGACTTCAAGGGCACTTCGGCCTCCATCGAGCTCAAGGACAAGGAAATCACATCCATTGGCGACAGCGATTTTCAGATCGACCAGATCAACGACATCTTGCGCAGCAAGCTCACCAAAGCCGGCGTGGACGCCCGCTTTTTAGACGTCGGCAAGGTCGAGAAAATCGGCGGCGACAAGGTCAAGCAGATCAGCAAGGTGCGCAACGGCATTGAAATCGAGCAATCGAAAAAAATCCAGCAGGCCCTGAAAGCCAGCAAGATCAAAGTGCAAGGCTCCATTCAGGGCGATGCGGTGCGTGTGACCGGTGCCAAGCGCGACGATCTGCAAGCGGCGATGGCGCTGATCAAGGCTGAGATCAGCGAGTTTCCGCTGAGCTTCAACAACTTCAGGGATTAAAAACCTGCCGAGCGAGCGGCCAAGGTTTTAGACTTTGCGCCCGCTGCCAATCTTTGATTCTTTGCCCTGCAGCAACTTGCCGATGTTCTCGCGGTGCCGGTAGATCAGCAGCGCGCTGGTGACGACCAGCATCATCAAGACGTATTTGTCGACATACCAAAGCGCGCGGTCGCCCAGCAAGTAGTAAAGCGGCACGGCCAAGGCACACAACAGCGCTGACAGCGACGAATAGCGCGAGAAGTAAGCCACCAGCAACCACGTGGCTATGCAGGCCAAGCCCAGCACCCAATGCACGCCGAACAACAGGCCCGCCGCCGTGGCCACGCCCTTGCCGCCCTTGAATTGGAAAAAGACCGGGTACAAGTGGCCCAAAAATACGGCCAAGCCAACCGCCGCCATGGCGCCCTCGGCCAAGCCGTAGTCTGCCCCCTTCCACTGGATGAGCGCAAGAGGCACCCAACCTTTGATGGCGTCCAGCAGCAGCGTGGCCACGGCGGCCCCCTTGTTGCCAGAACGCAGCACATTGGTCGCGCCCGGATTTTTGCTGCCGTAGCTGCGCGGATCATTCAGACCCAGCAAACGGGTGACGATGACGGCAAACGACAACGAGCCGATGAGGTAGGCCGCCAACACGGCGCCGGCGAAATAAAGTGGCTGCACAAAGTCTCCGTTTATTATTTTTTCAGACCGCCGGGTCGCGCATTTGCCAGCGCACCGCATCAATCTCTGCCAGCAGTTCAGCCGACAAGGTGGTGCCGTAAGCATTCACATCTTCATCCAACTGGGCCACCGAGGTCACACCAATGATGGTGCTGGCGACCTGCCATTTGGTGTAGCAAAAGGCCAAGGCCATCTGCGTTGGCGTCAAACCATTCTTGTGGGCCAGCGCGTTGTAGCGCCGCGCCGCCTCCAGCGCGTCAATCCGGCCCCAGCGCTGCTTTTGCACTGATTCGTAAAGCGCAATACGGCCGTTGGGAGCGTCTTCGCCGGTGATGCCGCTGGCATCGTATTTACCGGAGAGCAGACCAAAACCGAGCGGCGAATAACCCAACAAAGAAACGCCCAAGCGGTACAGGGTCTCGTCGAGCGCGTTCTCAACCGTGCGATTGATCAGGCAATACGGGTTTTGCACGCTGGCCACGCGCGGCAAGCCATGTTGCTCAGCCAAACGGACAAATTCGTGCACGCCATAAGGCGTTTCATTCGACAAGCCAATGGCGCGCACTTTGCCCGCCTTGACCAGCGTGCCGAGAGCTTCGAGCTGCTCGTGAATAGAAGTCACTGGCAAGTCCTTGGCCGGGTCAAAGTACTGAACACCAAAGGACGGCACGTGGCGCGCTGGCCAGTGAATTTGGTACAGGTCGATAACGTCGGTCTGCAGCCGTTGGAGGCTGGCGTTACACGCGGCGACGATGTCAGCGCCAGTCAAATCGGGGCTGCCCTTGCGGACCCAAGCCATGCCGCGTGCCGGGCCGGCGACTTTGGTCGCCAGCACCATGCGCTGGCGCGCAGCCGGGTTCTTGGCGAACCAGTTACCGATGATGATTTCAGTCAAGTTAAAGGTTTCCGTCCGCGCCGGTACCGAATACATCTCGGCGGTGTCCATGAAATTGATGCCCCGTTCCAAGGCGCGGTCGAGGATGGCGTGCGCTGTCGGCTCGTCAACTTGCTCACCAAACGTCATGGTGCCCAGGCAGATAGGCGTCACCAGCAAGTCGCTGGCGCCGAGTTTGATTTTTCTCATGGGCCTTCTACGTTCTAGTCAGGAAATAACTGGCGGTCTTGGGCTCGGAAAGCCCAGCAAGGCCTTAGTTTAAAGGCAGCCCATGCAAGCTCTACAGAAAGGCGCTGTCGTGGCTTAAAGAAGAGCCAACGTCCGACATCTTTCGCCGCACCAGTGGGCTAGCATGGTCTGATATCCAAATAACTTCAGGACACCACATGACATCATCCCTCCCCAAATTTGCGCTCACTGCCCTCTTGGTGGCCGGCCTTGCAGGCTGCGCCAACATGAGCCAAACTCAGCAAGACACGGGCAAAGGCGCCGGCATTGGCGCTCTGGCAGGGGTTTTGTTGGGCGCAGCCACCGGCGGCTCTGATGGCGCAAGGCGTGGGGCGGTGATTGGCGGCGCTTTAGGCGCTGGCGGCGGCTATTTGTGGTCGCAAAAAATGCAAGAGCAAAAGGCAACCATGGAGCGCGCCACCGCTGGAACTGGTGTGGCCGTCAGTCAAACGGCGGACAACCGGCTGAAACTCGACATTCCCAGTGATGTGTCGTTTGCCACGGGGCGGGCTGACATCAGTGCCAGCTTCGCGCCCATCTTGAACCAGTTCGCCACCAGCCTGAACCAGAATCAGGTCACCACCGTCAGCATCATCGGTCACACCGACAGCACTGGCAGCGACGCCATCAACAACCCGCTCTCCGTCGACCGCGCCAACAGCGCGCGTGACTATCTGGTGTCGCGTGGGATTGCACGCAACCGCATCATGACCGAGGGGCGTGGCTCACGCGAACCGATTGCCGACAACAGCAATGCGCAAACGCGCGCCCAAAATCGCCGGGTTGAGATTTATGTGGCGGAACCTGCGCAGCGTTAAAGCCGCGTCAGCTTAAACCGCGCCTCTTCCTGCAAGCGCAACACGCGGCGTTGCACTTTGCCGGTGGTTGTCATGGGTAAGGCGTCGATGAACTCGATCTCCTTCGGGTATTCATAGGGAGCCAGCAAACCTTTGACGTGCGCTTGCAAGACGGCCAACAAAGCGCTGTCAAAGGCCTGAACCGCATCAGGCGTGGCGCCAACTTCGCGGGCTTTCGCTCTTTGCTGGCTAAATTCTGGCGACAGCAC
>JABMMH010000371.1 GCA_013205645.1 Polaromonas sp.
ACGTAATACGTAGCATTTCTGTAGGTGGGCGGGAGCGAGAATCGCCAGCATTTGATTGCTGGCATCGACGATAAATCGGGCCAGAGTGGCAATCCGTCGCGTCGATGCCTTGCAACAAGTACACCATGCCGCAAAAGTTGTTGGCCTAGTCCTCCAAGGGCTGCGCCACGTTTTCCCAACCGCCTTGAAACTCGCGCAGCGAATCACCGCCGTCATTTGTGTAGGCCTCAATCAACGTTTGCACCATCGACATGTCAGCACTGTTGCCACGTTCGCACAAAACCGACTGGCCCGTCAGAGGCTGTAAGCGATTCAACAATCAAGCTCAGAACGCATGCAAAAACCACTAAAAGGCCTTAAAACCCTAAAAAAGTGAAGGTTCATTATTTTTCCAATGCCTGTTGATGCGCAAGAAACACACAGTATTCAATTAATAAATTTATTGTTATTATTGATTTTGTGTTTTGTTGGCTGTAAACTGATTGTAGTGTTTCACGAAAAGGCACATAGACTTTCGATACGATGTCAGTCGTTGATCAGCGCACATGTCGATAAATCATTAAACCGTGCATTACCTTGACAAGAAAAAATTTTACCGAAGTGATTGGCATCGCCAGCGGCAAAGGGGGGACGGGCAAGACAACCGTGGCCGTTAACCTTGCGCTAGCACTGCAAGAAAAAGGCTTTCGCGTCATGCTGTTTGATGCGGACTTGGGTTTGGCCAATGCGCCTATTTTGCTTGGCACTCGTTGTCCGTTCAACATCAGCCACGTGTTGAGTGGGGAAAAAACGCTGTCCGACATCGTTGTCACCACGCCCCAAAAACTGCGCTTGATCTCTGGTGCTTCAGGTAACCAGGCCTTGGCCGGCCTGATGACGCTAGAAGTCACAAGATTGGTACAAGCCTTCAGTGATTTGCATGAAGACCTTGATTACTTGATCGTCGATACTGCGGCCGGTATTGCGCCTTCCGTGCTGGCCCTCATGGCCGCATGCCATCGTCGTTTTATCGTTATGCGCAATGATCCCCTTTCTATAGCCGACGCTTATGGAACCGTCAAAGTGTTGTTGGAGGATCTGCACATGGACCAGATTTATTTGATCCCCAATGCGGTCAAAAATAAACGGGTAGGAGAAGAGCTGTTTCAAAGAATCAATCGGGTGTGTGCTCAACATTTGACACATACCATTGACTACGTCGCCTCGATTGAGTTGGACGATTCGATCCAAGATGCAAACTCGCATCTACAGCCCTTGATGATGTTTGCACCCAGTAGCCAAGGCGCTAAAGATTTTCGTCTGCTGGCACAGGCAGTGACTGAGCTACCAGCGGTCGACCATCTCTCCGGTGGTGTGCAGTTTTTTGCCAGACGCTGGCTTACGCCGCATCGGTTGCGTGAACTGCACTGATACGCATCAAAAATGTCGGCAGCTGAGCCATGCTAACGAAGACATGAATTTTCATAGCTCGATACTCTCGGCAACGACACCAGATAGCTGACTGCGCAAAGCGATTTGCGATGCAAAGTAACCCTGTAACCACTGCACATGAACCGGCTTCTTGACCAGTGCCGTATGGGCTGGCAAGGTTTCGAGAGTGTTGACGACGGAGAGCTCGGCCGTTGTCAGGCCGATCAGCGCGATGACGCTGCCCAAGTGGTTCGCCCGGACTGTACGGAGCAACTCGTAGCCATCAACGTTGGGCATGTTGAGGTCAGCGATCAAGACATCAGGCCGAATCGTCTGGAGGTTGATGAGTGCTTTGAGGGCAGAGGTGATCCAGACACTTTCAATCAAAATTCCTTTGCCTTGGAGCATTTTTTGGATGAGGTCATGCGTCGCGCTGCTTTCGTCGACCACCAACACTTTCAGGGGCGAATCGGCGTTTTTGCAGTCGGACTCAAGTTGACCGTAGCGCTTCTGGTAGTCGGCAATTGACTGCATGGAGATGCGCCGATGTCCGCCATCGGTCTTCCAAGCCTTGAGCTCATCCTTTTCAACCAGCGCCTGAACCGTACCGACGGAGAGGCCTAGTTTTTTGGCTGCGAATGAAGTCCCACAGAATTCTGCTATTTCCATGGCGTTTCAGGCTTGGCAGGAAGGGAAAAAGTTAAGATAAACAGCATAGCCTCAATTATGAATCAAAAATGTTATCTTTTTTTTACAATAAATATTTCAAATGTAAATCGCCTAAAACAATTTTATCAAAAGATGAAGCATCGCCCATTGATTCCTAACAAGAATTTGACATTGACGCCAAATAATTAGTCGTCCCTGAAAAATTCACTTTCAGTCCACGACCCAGTTCATCGACCCGGACTTGGTCGAATTTACGGTGAAGATTCCTTGTAATTTGCGGTGCAAATCGCTGAAATCGGTCCAACCCGCTGCCTGCAACAGCCGTTAAGAAAGGCCCAGCCCTTTTTTGACGATTATCCGCAGCAACCAACGAATGTTGTAACCCGCCGCGCACAGCACTGCGTGCAAACTGTCACCGTCTGCGCCTTTGGGCGTCTCGCCCCAGAACTGGCAGACGTCTTCGTCGCTCTCGTTGAAGGGGTGTTTAGGTACAGCAGCGAGGCCATCAAGCGAAGCTGCAGCCTCACGGTGTAGCAACTGAACTGGTTGCTCGAGGGAGTTGACCTTGCGGCGATGCGTGGCCATGCTGCGGTTTCGTACTAAAAAGCGGCCTTAAAAATAGCTTTGGACTGCCGCGCTTCGCATGCAGTGACGAAACAGTTGCTCGCAGCAACGAGATCGACTGGCTGCGCAAGTCTAAGCGTCCGAGTCTTGTCTACGCTGAAAATTACACACAACATGTAAAAAACAAATTAAATGATTTAATTAGTAAATTTGCGTAAACTGTGAATTAAAATTTTTCAATGACAGACGCACGGATGGCGTGCGTTTGAATCTGCGGGTTTTCGCGGAGTCTTGTCCCTTTTTTAATTTTCACAGTTGCCCATGATTGCCCAATCTTTTTTCAGCCAAATCGTCGTCCTGAACCGCAATGATCACCGTGCGATGAAGGTGAAATTACCCGGTAAAGACTACCGGTTCAGTGCGACTTCCATGACCGTGCCGGTTGTGCTCAGCGAGTTTTTTGACCTGGCGGTCGACTTCCCCATCTTGCTGGCGTCCGATGGCAATGGCTCGCTGTCACCGATGGCGCTGCTGGGCTTGAAAGCCGGGCAAAACGTTTTTGTTGATGCCGCAGGTCAGTGGACAGCCGCTTATCTGCCCGCCGCGGTGCGGGCCTACCCCTTCGGGATAGTCGAGTCGGAGACCGAAAAAGGGCTTTGGTTTTCGGTGCTTGAGAAAACGTGTCTCGACGAGACCGAGGGTGTGGCCCTGTTTGATGAGAAAGGCGAGTCGGGCCCTGAGTTGCAGCGGGCCAACAGCCTGTCGATGGCGTTTGAGACGGACCGCGCCAAAACGGCCGCCTTGGTGGCGCATCTGCAAGAGCTCAAGCTGATCAAAGAAACCACGCTTCAGCTGGTGCCTGAGTCGGCAGAGCCTATTTCCATCAATGGTTGCCACGTGATTGACGAAGCCGCGTTTGGCGCCTTGCCGGCAGAAGCCGTTGAAAGCTTGCACACCAAAGGTCATCTGGGGGCTTGCTACGCCTTGCTGCTGTCGCTGCGCAATGTGCAGAAGCTGCTCAAGAAAAGCCTGGCCGTGTCTCCGTAGCCCTTTATAAAAGTCCACCATGCCCAAAGTCAAGTCAGCCGCGCCCGCTATTCGAGTGCCATCTGCAGGCAAGACCCGGGGTGCTGCGGCACGGCAGGTGCGCGACAAGTTCAAGGACCTTTACCGGCTGACGCCGCTGATGGCGGCCGTGTTCGCCGCCACCGCTGTGCCGGCTTATGCCCAAGTGGCAGCGAGTGCCAATGCACTGGTGCTGCGTCAGGGTGTCGGGCAAACCGCCACCTCGCTGGCGGTCAATGGGTCGACCACAGACATCCGCACCAGCACCATCCGTGGTGCCAACGCCTTCAACAGCTTCACCCGCTTTGAAGTGGGCGGCGGCAACACCGTCAACTTGCACCTGCCCACGGGCACCAGCAACCTGGTCAATTTGGTCTCAGACAGCGCGGTGCGCGTCAATGGCACGGTCAACAGCTTGTTGTCCTCGGGCAAGGTCGGTGGCAACGTTATTTTTGCCGACCCGTATGGCTTTGTGGTTGGCGCCAGCGGCGTTCTGAACGTTGGCAGCCTGGCTGTCAGCACGCCTTCATTGGCTGGCATGGACCGGCTCTTTGGTGCGGCGGCGGGCACCGATGCCACTGCGGTGGGTGATCTGCAGGCGGGCAAGTTGGGCTTTTCGTCGTTCGGTGGCATTCGCATTGAAGGCCAGATCAACGCGCTCGACAGCGTGACCTTACAAGCCGGTGTCGGTGAGGGTAACGGCGCCAGCGCCATTGACGTCTCCGGCACGGTGCGTGCGGGTGGGGCGGGCAGAATGCAAGTGGCGGTCAACGTCGGGGGTTCTCAGGCAGTTGACTTAGTGCAGTCTGAAGGCCGGATTGTGCTGACCGCCGGCGGCGACATCAAAGTCACCGGCAAGCTCCTGGCCGACGGTGACCCGTGGGCCAAAGCCGGCGCCATCCGCGTCACGGCAGGACGAGGCTTAACATTGGGCGGCACGGCGCAGATCAGCGCCTCCAGCAGCACAGGCAATGCCGCCGGCGGAGATGTTTACCTCTGGGGCGAGCGCAACGCCACGGCGGCCGATGGCGTGCAGATTTCAGCCCGTGCGTCGGGCACTGGCGACGGTGGCCGGATCGAGATCAGTGGCCGCAAGAGCGTTGACTTGGGTCGGGTCAGCTTTGATGCGTCTTCACCGCAAGGCAAAGCGGGCGAAGTCTTCATCGACCCGGATGACTTGACCATCAGCGATGCACGCGTCAGCGCGGGCACCAACTTCACAGCGACGGCCGACAACTCGATCACCGTCAGCGGCTCCATCACCACCACCAGTCCATCGGCCAATTCAGGCAACATCACGCTGACCGCGCCCAACATCACCCTGACCAACACGGGCTTGCTGGACGCCTCGGCCAGTGCCGGTTACACCGCGGGAGACGTCACCCTCACGGCGACCAAGCCGGCGAATGAGCTGTTTCCTGATGCGTCGTCGACGGCTTCGATCGTCATCAATGGCAGCATCAAGGGCAAGGACATCACGGCCGCCACCGACGCACGGGTGAACAACGGCCAAACAGTCTTCATGGAAAGTATTTCTGTCTTGACCGGTTTGGCCGGCATTTTTGGATTGGCCCCGATCAGTGGCGCCTACATTCCTGCTGAGGCCAATGCCACTGTTGATTTAGGCGGGTCTGCCAATCTGACCGCGACCGGCAACGTCACACTGAGTTCCTACGCCAAAAGAGAATCGATCTACACCTCAACGGCGGCTTCGAAGGTTGCGCCGTTTGCGGTTTCTGTCCTGGTCGGTAATCTAACAGGCACGACCAGCGTCAATGTGGGTTCAGATGTGACCATTTTGGCGGGCGGCCATGTTGACATCAGCGCAGCTTCCAGAAACAGCACCAAACTCGTCTCCAACGCGGTTTCTGGTGCGACAAGGGGGATCAACGGCGTCACTGCGGAGAGTAATTCGGGTGTGGCGGTGGCCGCAACCATTTCACTGGTCGACACGTCCACCACGATCGATATTGCCTCAGGTTCTCACATCACTGGCGCTGGTATTTCGGCACTTGTCAAGAGCGATAACAGCTCACAGACCGAGACCAATGCGTACGTTTTTGGCAATCAAGGCACGATGGGCGCAGCGTTCACGGTCTCGATCAATAAGAATACGGCGTCTACCAAGGTCGGCGGTACTTTGACGGCAACCCATGGCGATGTGAGTCTTGGTGCCTTGAGCCAATACAACACACAAGACGATGACCGTTATTACTTTGGCCATTTAACTGGCGCCAGCACAAAAGTCGTCCAGAATCTGGGTTTATTGGGAACTTTGAGCGACTTGCATGAGGGGCTCAACCAAGATGATGAAGAGCGCCAAAAATTCATTCTCATGGGGGCTCTCGGATCAGTCTGGGATGTGTTTGGGGCGGCCAAACCCGCCAAGGCCAAACCCACGGCGTCCATCAAAGCGGCATCCGCCGTGTCCTTTGACCTGACGACCATCAGCAGTCAGGTTGAGGTGTTGCCCCATGCGGTGATCACCGCTGACAACGGCAATGTCCTTGCGTTGGCTGGCACCTACAACTCCTGTTTGGCATTGACTGCCAGCAGCACGGCTGTATCCAAGTTGGATGACAAAGGCGGCACCAGCAAACTGGCTGTCAGCGCGGGTATTGTGGTGGGTGAAGAGCATCAGTACGCCGATGTCTTGATCGGCAGCAGCGCGCAGATCAGTGCTCAAAAAATTGGCATTTCGTCGATTACTGAGAGTGCCAGACACATTGGCTTGTCCTCAATATCTGCCTTGCCTGTCAGCGACCTCATTCAAAGCCAGGCTATCGCCACAACCAGTGGCGACGCCAAGACGGCGGTTGCAGGCACCGCGATGGTGGTTTCCTCCGATTCGCGGGCCACGGCGTGGGTGGATGACCATGCCCGTCTTGTCGCCACTCAGGCAGCCCCTAGCGATGAGGCTTGGTCTGTCAGCCCCTACGCCCTCAATGCGGCCTATGGGATCACGGATACGGCGGGCTGGTCGTTTGACAAATCAGTCAATGTGTCCGCCAGCATTGCCCAGAAGTTGGTAGGCCTCGGCGGCAGTGCTGTTTTTTCCTCAACGTCAGGCGATACGGCTGTAGGCGGAACGTTTAACTGGATTGAGTCGACCAACACATCCATTGCCGGGATCGGGGATTTTGTCTCGGTGACAGCGCCTAGCGTGAAAGTGTTCGCGGATACCGTCAACTGGGTGCGGGCATTCAGCCCTACTGCAGGCGTTGGTGACGGAATGGTCATCAACGGCGTCGCCGCCACTGTTTGGCTTGACAACACGACGCATGCCTCTATCAGCAACAAAGCATTCGTCACGGCGGATGAAGTTGACGTCGTTGCGAGGCAACGCTTGTCGCTCTGGTCGGCGAGCGGTAGCTTCAACGTGGGCAGTCAAGGTGGCGTGGGTCTGTCCGTCGCCTACTCTGACGTCACGGCCAATACCCGCGCCTATGTGGGCGACAACAGTGCAGACCACCCAGGTTCGGGTTACACCACGGCGGGGGTAGCCCTCGGGTCTGAGGCGGCCGGTTTGATCACCACCGACAACCTCCAAGTGGAGGCGCTTTCGCAGGGCACCGTCGGTACCATTTCTGTGGCGCTCGCTGCGTCCGGCGGCACCAAGGGTGGGCAACCTAGCGCACTGGGTGCAGCGGGGGCTTACATGGGAAACGGGTGGACCTATCTGAATGAGTTTGGACAAACAGCAGCACATGATCCTGCGCCGGCGAGAAGGCCGGAATTCACCATGTCGGCTGCGGGCGCGGCCGCTGTGACCGCTACCAACGTGGACACATTGGCCTCCATTGAAGGCGCAACCATCCATCGCAAAGCGGCCACAGGTGTGTCCAACAGCACCGTGCTGGCGCTGGCCAACGTCAACCAAACGAGTGTGGCTGGCGGTATCGCTGTGTCTATGAATGAGGATGCGACGTCAACGTCCAACACAGGCATCGCCGGGTCCATCAGCCTGTTGAAAAACAAAGCGGGTGGAAATGGCAATGAAACCCGCGCCAGCATCGTCAATTCAACGTTGACAGGGCAGGGCGCTGACCACGTTGAGGCCCTCAGTGGCGGCGATCTGATTTCAGTCGGTATCGGGGCCACGGGCAATGTCAGCGAAAAGGATTCAGGGGCATCCAACAGTGCCATGGCAGGTTCGGTGTCATTGACCGTTTTGGCCAACCATGTGTCAGCCAGCGTCAGCAATTCCACGCTCTCTGCGGCCAGTGGCAGCACGGCTGACTTGCTCGACGTGGTGGCCTATGACCGGACGCGGATTGGGACCGGCGGTGGTGCGCTGACTTACGGCGGCTCCAAAGGCGCCGGCGCCGCGCTGACCTACACCGAGCTCGCCAACACGGTGTCCGCGGGCATCAGCAGCGGCAGTACCGTGACCGACTTTGAGACGGTGGATGTTCGCGCACTGAGCAACAACCGCATCATTGCGGGTGCGATGGTGGCCACCGTCGCGATGGGGGACGGTTCCACCTCGGCCGGCGGTGCGTCGGTGCTCAACAATATTGCCAACACGGTGACGGCGGCCATCGAAGGCGGTAGCCATGTCACAGGTGCCACCACGGTCACTGTCACGGCGGCGGGTGCTCCCAACGGCAACAATTTTCTGGACACCGCGCTGGGCCTCGCCCGTAACAACGGCATTGTCGATTTCAATGCCGATAACCCAGACAGTGGCTACAGCGATGAATTCAAAAGCGCCGCCCAGGGCGGTGACGCCATCATTGGCGTCGCCGGGGGGATTCAGGTTTCCAAGGGAGATGCTGCCAGCAGCAGCTACGGCCTGTCTTTTTCCGGCAATATCATCAACAACAGCTACGAGGCGGCGATCGATGCGTCCACAGTGACCGCCAGCGGCGCGGTCAACGTGAGCGCCAAGAACACCGCCAAGATCCTGGGTGTTGCGGCTGGCTTGGGCGCGTCTACAGGCGACTTTGCCGGGGTTGGCTCTGGCACTGTCAACATCATTGGCAGCAACATGACCGCCGCTGTGCGCAACGCCGCCAACATCACGGCTGGCAGCCTGAGCGTAGATGCCAACGCCACTGGCGACATTCTCAGTGTGGCAGGTAGCGTTGCCATTTCCAAGGGCAGCACGCTGGGTGCCGCGCTGGCCTACAACCAGACCAGCGCCAGGACTTTCGAAAACTTACATTACGACGGCGACACGGAAGGTTTTGCACTGGGTACCACCACCTTTGCAGCTTCAGGTGTGCGGGCGCTGGTCGATCACGCAACGGTCAACGTGGCGGGTGGGGCCTTCGACGTGCAGGCCCAAAAAACGGGTGAAATCAAGAGCATCGCAGCCGCCGGTGCCGCGGCCGTTGGTGCCACGGGTTCGGCCGTTGCCGGCTCACTGACGTGGAATGTCGTCGGCGACACAGCCAAGGCGCTGGTGAGTCACAGTGCCATCACCGCAGGCACCAGCAGGGTCTCGGTGGGCGACGATGCGGATGGCGCTGCGATTTCCTCATTCGCTGGCGCCTTGGCTGTCTCCACGGGCGGCACCGGCGTCGGGGGGGCCTTTGCCGTCAATGACATCACGTCGACACGCTCGGCCACGGCTCAGAGTTCCACCTTCGATTTGACCGGCGCAGCCACCTTCGATGCTGGCAGCAGTGCCGCCATACAAACCCTCAGCGCCGCGATTGCCGGCAGCTCGACGTCGGGGGCCGTCGGGGCCTCGATCAGCTTGAACATGATTGATGCCACGCTGGAGGCTGGCACCACTGGGGGACGGATTTCGGGCGCCACCTCGGTCAATATCCACGCGCACAATTCTTCGGCCATCAGCGCCACAGCCGGCGCCGTGGGCTTGTCGCTCAGCAGTGGCGCCATGGGCGGCGCTATTTCCACCAATTTGATCGGCAGCCAAGGCGGCAACGTGATCAAGGCCGGGATCGATGGTGGTTCTGTCACCACCGCCAATGGCAACATCACCGTCAACGCTGAAGGCACGCAAACCATTGGCTCCATCGCGGTGGCCGGTAGCGGTGCCGCCACGGCCGCTCTGGCTGGTTCGGCCTCGGCCAACACCATCAACACGGCCATCACGTCCAAGGTCAGTGATGCGACGCTTGTGGCCGGGACCGGCGATGTTTTCCTGGATGCCAGCGACAACTCAAGCATCAACTCCATGGCACCCGCGATGGCCATTGGCGGCAGTACGGCTGTTGGCGTCTCCGTGGCGGTCAACCGCATCGGCACGGCCACCTCGGCTTGGCTGACCGGTGGGTCTGTCCGCGCACGGGATGTGATCTTGGATGCCGAGGAAAACGCCGATATCAAGACCGTGGCCATCGGTGTTGGCGGTTCAACATCGGGCGCGGGGGGGGCGGGTTCTGTGGTGATCAACATCCTCACCGGCAGCACAGCGGCCAAGATTGAAAACGGTGCCAATGTGTTGGCGCAAGGCGATGTGGCGGTTCTGGCCAATGACTCAGACCGCATCGAGGCGGTTGGCGGTGCGCTGGCCATCGGCGCCGGTGCCGCGGCACTGGGCGCGGTGACGGTCACCAATGTGTTGCAAAACACCACGGATGCGCACATCTCCGGTGCCTCAACAAGTGTCAGTGCCTTGTCTCTTGGCGGTCGCTCTCTGAGCGTGAAAAGCGCCACGCTGGCTTCTGCGCCAAACCTGTCGACCATCGACGGCGTTGACAGCGCGGTGCTTGACGATGCCGCGGCTTTCGGCACGCGCACAGCCAACGGCGTGGTGGTCAACGCCACGGCGCTGCAGCGCATCGGCTCTGTCGCGGTCAATGTGTCCGGCGCAGGCGGGCCATTCAGTCCGGCGGTGGCGCTGTTGGCATCGGTTGATGTCGTGAGTGGCAGCACCAAGGCCTACATCAAAAACGCCACGATCAACAGTGCAGGGGGGGCCGACAGTTCCCAGTCCATTGACGTGCAGGCTGCCAACCATGCCATGGCGGCAAACTTTGCCGCTGGTGCTGCAGTCGCCATCGCTGGCGGTGGCATCAACGCCACGGTGGCCACGGTGTCGATTGACCGCACGACGGACGCGCACATCAAAACCGGCACTTTCAAAGCCGCTGGTGCGGTCAACGTCAATGCACGATCGTCCGAGTCCGAAGTCGCCTTCGCATTTGGTGCCGGCGGCGGTCTCTTTGGCGGTGTGTCGGCCAATGCAGCGAGCGCCTTGATTCAGTCCACCACCCAGGCGTATGTTGGTGATGACGACGCGGGCAGTAACACCACCAGTGTTCAAGCGGGGAGCCTGAACATCACGGCCCGTGCTGACAACATGATCAACCTGATCACCGGCGGTGTGGCGGGTGGCATCGTCGGCATTGGTGCCAGCGTGGGTGTCGGTTTGTTGGGCAGTACCGTCAAGGCCTATGGCTCGCACCTCACGACCAATGTGAGCGGTGCGCTGTCGGTCTCCGCCGACACCGAGAACACACTCCAAAGCGTGGTGGTCAACGCGGCTGCCGGGGCTAGCAGTGGCGCCTCCTTCATGGCGGCGGTCAACATCATGGACAGTGAAACCCAGGCGTACTTGAACAGCGTCAGCCAGGCCGGCAGCACGCCGACCAGCATCACGGTGGCGGGGACAGAAAACCTGAGCTTGGGCAGTTATGGCGGTGCCTTGGGGGGGGGTGGTGCGGCAGGCTACGGCGTCTCGGCCAACGTCGCCATTGCCAAAAGCACGCTGCTGGCTGAAATTTTGAACAGCTCGCTGACGAGTAGTGGTGCCATCAGCGTCACCGCTGACCGCAACGCCACGGTTGAATTGGTCACCGCCACGGCGGGCTTGTCCGGTGGCGTGTCGATTGCGGGCTCGGTGGGTGTCGTTGTGCTTGGCGGCGCACCCGACAGCAACACCAACAACACGCTTGACAGTGGTGGCAGTGGCACCTTGTCCAAGGCCGACACGGCTTCTAACAGCGACCGTGCCGGAGATTCCAACGGAGCGATGACGGCGCAAGAAACGACGGCGGCCAACAGCAAGAGCAGTTACGCACTCAAGTCCAGTGTCAATGACAACAATGCGCAGGGGGCTACCGCGACGGTGGTGGGCTCTGTGCTGCGGGGTAGCAGCCTGACCCTGCGGGCTCAAGACAGCAACACCATCACCAATGGCGCGGGGGCTCTGGCCATCGGCGGCAGTGTCGGTGTAGGTGCCG
>JABMMH010000372.1 GCA_013205645.1 Polaromonas sp.
ATTGTGCGTGGCCCCTGTCGGGCAGTGCCTGCCAGTGCCAGCAGGCCTCAGTGATGTCGAGGCAGCATCGCTGCCCGAGACTTTTTTCACGGTCTGGAGCAATGTGTTTGACCGGGCCCGCTTGCAGGCTGGTGAGACTTTGTTGATTCAGGGCGGTACCAGCGGTATCGGCGTGACGGCAATTCAAATGGCCAAGGCGCTGGGCGCGACGGTCATTGCAACGGCTGGCAGCGACGAGAAGTGCGCCGCCTGCATCGCTTTGGGTGCTGACCATGCAATCAATTACAAGACGGCTGATTTTTCGGTAGAGGCCCGCAAGCTCACCGACGGCAAGGGCGTCAATGTCATTCTCGACATGGTCGCCGGCAGTTATGTGGCGCGTGAAGTCGAATGCTTGGCTGAAGACGGCCGGCTGGTGATCATTGCAGTGCAGGGCGGCGTCAAGGCCGAGTTCAATGCCGGCATGGTCTTGCGCAAGCGCTTGGCCATCACCGGATCGACCTTGCGTCCTAGGCCGCTGGCTTTCAAAACAGCGATTGCTGAGGCTCTGCGCGCCAAGGTCTGGCCACTGATTGAGAGCGCGAAGATCAAGCCG
This sequence comes from Polaromonas sp., assembly GCA_013205645.1. Taxonomy (GTDB): domain Bacteria; phylum Pseudomonadota; class Gammaproteobacteria; order Burkholderiales; family Burkholderiaceae_C; genus Polaromonas. The sequence goes on from JABMMH010000372.1 coordinate 596, forward strand.
GTGATTTTCAAAGTTTTTGCCGCTGAAGATGCTGCCAAAGCACACACGCTGATGGAATCCAATCAGCATGTGGGCAAAATTGTTTTAACCTGGTAACCAGCGAGTTTGGCGATGACAAAACTGATTGCAGGTAACTGGAAAATGAATGGCAGTTTGGCTGCCAATGAGGCGCTTTTGAGCGCCTTGGCTGGCGGCTTGCCGACAGCCTTGTCTTCCGCGCCGTGTGACGTGGCGGTCTGCATTCCGGCGCCTTATTTCGCGCAGTTCCAAGCCTTGGCCGCAACGATGCCGGCCTTGGCTGCAGTGGCCTTGGGTGCGCAAGATGTCTCTGGCCAGTCTGCGGGTGCTTTCACCGGTGAAGTCAGTGCGGCCATGCTGAAAGACTTTGCGTGTCGTTATGCCATCGTCGGACATTCCGAGCGACGTCAGTACCACGGCGAGACCGATGCCTTGGTGGCGGCCAAAGCGCAGCAAGCATTGGCTGTTGGTATCACGCCGATTGTCTGTGTGGGTGAAACCTTGGCTGAACGTGAAGCCGGTACAACCACCGAAGTGGTGAAGCGCCAATTGGCGGCTGTGATTCACGCCAATGGTCATTGCATCAGTGAAATTGTGCTGGCTTATGAGCCGGTGTGGGCGATTGGCACGGGCAAGACCGCCAGCCCGGAAGAAGCCCAAGCCGTGCATGCAGTGCTGCGGGCGCAACTCGCAGCAGCCACCGAGCATGCCAGCCGCGTGAAGATTATTTATGGCGGCAGCATGAACGCGGCGAATGCCGCCATCTTGCTGGCGCAGCCTGATATCGATGGCGGCCTGATCGGTGGCGCATCGCTCAAGGTGGCTGACTTTTTGAGTATTGTTTCTGCCGCCGCTGCTTGAACGTTTGGCGCGCTTAATTTTTAAGATTTTTTAGGTATTGAGGAATTTTTTATGAACGTTGCATTGACCATCGTCCTGGCTGTCCAGATGTTGACAGCTCTCATCATGATCGGCTTGATCCTGGTTCAGCATGGCAAGGGTGCTGACATGGGGGCGGCTTTCGGCAGTGGCGGTTCGGGCAGTTTGCTGGGCGCCAGTGGCAGTGCCAATTTCATGTCACGCGCCACGGCTGTTTTGGCGACTATTTTCTTCGTCGCCACCTTGGCGCTTGCTTACTTTGGTGGTCCAAAAACCAGCCCCGGCTCCAGCGTGCTTGAGGGTACCGCTGTGACAGCACCCGTCGTACCAGGCGCGGGACAAATTCCTGGCTCTTCAGCACCAGCGGCTGCCGGCAGCGATGCCAGCGTGCCGCCGGCCACCGTGGTGCCGGGCGCAGGTCAAATTCCGACAAAATAAGCCTCAAGGCTGGCAGTCGCCAGCTGAAATGGATGTATTTTCAGAGTAAACTCTAAGACTGTCTGGAAGGCCAAAATTTAGGTTTTCCTCATGCGTCCAGACAGAAAAAAACCGCGGTCGTGGTGAAATTGGTAGACACGCTATCTTGAGGGGGTAGTGGCGAAAGCTGTGCGAGTTCGAGTCTCGCCGACCGCACCAAATACAGGCATTGACAGTGCCGTGCAAGCAATGGGTTGGCTCTGCCAGCCTATTGCGCCAACTGTCAGCAACCTAAGCGCCTCAACCAAGATGAACCTCGAACAATACCTCCCCGTCCTGTTGTTTATTTTGGTGGGGGTTGCAGTCGGTGTCGTGCCCCAGGTCCTGGGCCGCTTGTTGGGCCCGCACCGCCCGGACAGCGAAAAAAACTCCCCCTACGAATGTGGCTTTGAGGCCTTCGAAGATGCGCGTATGAAGTTCGACGTACGCTACTACTTGGTCGCCATTCTCTTCATTATTTTTGACCTTGAAATTGCTTTCCTGTTTCCGTGGGCCGTGGCGCTGAAGGAGATAGGCATTGTCGGTTTTTGGGCGATGATGATTTTTCTCGGCATTTTGGTTGTCGGTTTTATTTACGAATGGAAAAAAGGCGCGCTCGATTGGGAGTGAGCGTCTCCATTTAAATAGCCGCCGATGGCTTCAGCCACAAAGGTACTGGTATGTCACTTGAAGGTGTTTTCAACGAAGGCTTCATGACCACGAGTTACGACTCGGTGGTGAATTGGGCTAAAACCGGCTCGCTCTGGCCCATGACCTTTGGTCTGGCTTGCTGCGCGGTCGAGATGATGCATGCCGGCGCTGCGCGCTACGACATCGATCGTTTTGGCATGTTGTTTCGGCCCAGTCCGCGTCAGTCCGATCTGATGATCGTCGCTGGCACGCTGTGCAACAAGATGGGCCCAGCGCTGCGCAAGGTCTACGACCAGATGGCCGAGCCACGCTGGGTGCTGTCGATGGGTTCTTGTGCCAATGGTGGCGGTTACTACCACTACAGTTATTCAGTCGTGCGCGGCTGTGACCGTATCGTGCCAGTCGATGTGTATGTGCCTGGCTGCCCGCCAACCGCCGAAGCATTGATGTACGGCATCATCCAATTGCAGCAAAAAATCCGCCGCACCAACACCATTGCGAGGGCTTGATGGGACCATTGCATCCAGCCACTGCAGAGCAACTCAAAGACATCGTCACGAGTGCTTTGGACGGCAAACTCAAAAGCGCCAGCATTGCTTTTGGCGAGCTCACGCTTGTTGTCAAAGCAACCGACTACTTGGCCGCTGCGCAGATCTTGCGCGACGCCCCGGGTTGCCAGTTTGAGCAACTGGTGGACCTCTGCGGCATTGATTACTCTGACTACGGTGACGGCTCTTATGACGGCCTGCGTTACTGCGTGTCGTCACACTTGTTGTCGCTCAGTTTGAATCAGCGCGTGCGTCTGAAAGTCTTCTGTGAAGACGATGACTTTCCTGTCGTGGCGTCCGTCAACGACATCTGGAATTCAGTCAACTGGTTCGAACGCGAAGCTTTTGATTTGTTCGGCATCGTCTTTGAAGGTCACAACGACCTGCGCCGCATCCTGACGGACTATGGTTTTATCGGACATCCTTTTCGCAAGGATTTCCCGACCACGGGTCATGTCGAAATGCGTTACGACCCCGAGCAAAAACGCGTCATTTATCAGCCGGTCACGATCGAGCTGCGCGAAGTCACGCCGCGCGTCATCCGCGAAGACAACTACGCCGGACTGAGCAGTCTTACGGCGGTCAAGGGCTAAGGGTCAAGGTTAAAACATGGCTGAAATTAAGAATTACACGCTGAACCTCGGACCACAACATCCAGCGGCACACGGCGTCTTGCGTCTGGTGTTGGAGCTCGACGGCGAAGTCATCCAGCGCGCTGATCCGCACATTGGTTTGTTGCACCGCGCCACTGAAAAGCTGGCCGAGAGCAAGACCTACATCCAGTCCTTGCCTTACATGGACAGGCTCGACTACGTCTCCATGATGTCTAACGAGCAGGCCTACTGCTTGGCCATCGAAAAGATGATGGGCGTGGACGTGCCGGTTCGTGCGCAATACATCCGCGTCATGTACGCCGAGATCACGCGCTTGCTGAACCACTTGATGTGGTTGGGCGCGCACGGTTTCGACTGCGGCGCGATGAACATGCTGATTTATTGCTTCCGTGAACGCGAAAGCCTGTTTGACATGTACGAGGCCGTTTCCGGTGCACGCATGCATGCGGCGTATTTCCGGCCGGGCGGGGTCTACCGCGACCTGCCTGACAGCATGCCGCAGTACAAAATCAGCAAGGTCAAGAACGCCAAGGCGATTGAAAAGCTGAATGAAAATCGCCAGGGTTCCCTGCTCGACTTCATTGAAGACTTCACCAAAAAATTCCCGGGTTATGTAGACGAGTACGAAACACTGTTGACCGACAACCGCATCTGGAAACAGCGCACAGTCGGTGTCGGTGTGGTCTCGCCAGAGCGTGCTTTGAGTCTCGGCTTCACCGGCCCCATGTTGCGCGGTTCGGGCTTCGCTTGGGACTTGCGCAAAACGCAGCCTTACGACGTCTACAGCCAGATGGACTTCGATGTGCCGGTCGGTAAAACCGGCGACTGCTACGACCGTTATTTGGTCCGCGTGGAAGAAATGCGTCAGTCGAACCGCATCATCAAGCAGTGCATTGACTGGTTGCGTGTGAACCCCGGCCCGGTCATCACCAGCAACCACAAAGTGGCGGCGCCCGACCGTGAATCCATGAAGACCAACATGGAAGAGTTGATCCACCACTTCAAGCTCTTCACCGAAGGCTTTCATGTGCCCGAAGGCGAAGCCTACGCAGCAGTTGAGCACCCGAAAGGCGAGTTCGGCATCTACATCGTCAGCGACGGTGCCAACAAGCCGTACCGCCTGAAAATTCGCCCGCCTGGCTTTGCGCATTTGGCGTCCATGGACGAGATGGCGCGCGGCCACATGATTGCCGACGCCGTCGCCATCATTGGCACGATGGACATCGTGTTCGGCGAGATTGACCGATGACCCTTGAAAATTGCGCGATGGAGACACGAATTGGCTGATCTTTCCCAAACAACCTGCGCACTCTTTGAGCGCGAAGTCGCCAAGTACCCGGCAGACCAGCGTCAGTCGGCTGTCATGGCCTGCCTGACCATCGTTCAGCAAGCGCAGGGCTTTGTCAGCACCGAGAGCGAAAAAGCCGTGGCAGAGTACCTCGGCATGGCGCCGATCGCCGTGCACGAAGTCACGACTTTCTACAACATGTACAACCAGCACCCGGTGGGCAAGTACAAGCTGAATGTCTGCACCAATTTGCCGTGCCAATTGCGCTCCGGCGACAAGGCGCTGGTGTACCTCGAGAAAAAGCTCGGCGTCACCATGGGCGGCACCACCGCCGACGGCCTCTTCACGTTGCAGCAGTCCGAGTGCTTAGGCGCTTGCGGCGACGCACCCGTGTTGCTGGTCAACGACGTGAACATGTGCAGCTTCATGAGCAACGACAAGCTCGATCAATTGATCGCTGGCTTGACATCCGCAGAGGCATAAACCACCATGACCAGCGCTTCCCAAGTTCTTTCTCAATTTGCCGCCACCGGCGTGCAGTCTTCCTTTCATGGCCGTCACATCAGCCCGCAAATCATGGCCGGTTTGGATGGCAGCAATTGGCGCCTGAAAGACTACGAAGCCCGCGGCGGCTACCAAGCTCTGCGCAAGATTTTGGGCCAAGATGGCGGTGAAGGCATGACGCCGGACCAAGTCATTGCCGAAGTCAAAGCGGGCAGCCTGCGCGGTCGTGGCGGCGCCGGTTTCCCGACCGGACTGAAGTGGAGCTTCATGCCGCGTCAGTTTCCGGGTCAAAAGTACTTGGTCTGCAATTCAGACGAAGGCGAGCCCGGCACCGCCAAAGACCGCGACATCATGC
>JABMMH010000373.1 GCA_013205645.1 Polaromonas sp.
TTCAGTGCCGTAACCAGTCGGGCAGAAAAATGCCCCGATGCCAGCCCCGGCAGCGCGGATGCGCTCGGCCAGATTGCCCTGCGGCACCAGTTCCAGTTCGAGTTTTCCGCTGCGGTAGAGACCGTCAAAAATGTGGCTGTCGGCTTGGCGTGGAAAGCTGCAAATGATTTTTCGCACGTGGCCAGTCTTGAGCAAAGCCGCCAGTCCGGTCTCGCCATTGCCGGCGTTGTTGTTGACGATGACGAGGTCTTTCGCGCCCTGCGCAATCAAGCCGTCAATCAGTTCATTTGGAATGCCGGCGGTGCCGAAACCACCCATCAGCACGGTGGAACCGTCTTTCACTTCGGCCAAGGCCGCGGTGATGGACGGGGCAATTTTGTTGATCATTCAAACAGCTCCTGTTTTGTCTGTGTTGGTTTTTATTTGTTCGCAATAAGAACAAGTGTTCGTATAATGAATTTTAGGAGATTACAGGCGCCATGGCAACCACCTCTTCACCCCCCTCATTAAGCCCTTCTAACCTCGCCAAAACACCGGCCCCCGGCGACAGCTACGTGCAGTCTTTTGCGCGCGGCCTGCAAGTCATCCGCTCCTTCAGCGCCGACGCACCTCGGCAAACACTGACGGAAGTCGCTGGCCGCAGTGGACTCACCCGGGCTGGTGCCAGACGCATTTTGCTGACCCTGCAAAGCCTAGGCTATGTTGAAAGTGACGGCAAGTTATTCAGCCTGACGCCACGTATTCTTGACCTCGGCTTCGCCTACCTGTCATCGATGCCGATCTGGAACCTGGCCGAACCCATCATGGAGACCTTGGTGGATGAGGTCAAGGAGTCATGCTCTGCCGCGGTGCTGGAAGGCACCGACATCATTTACGTGCTGCGGGTGCCGACCCACAAGATCATGAGCATCAGTCTGGGCGTCGGTTCACGCTTGCCGGCCTACTGCACTTCGCTGGGCCGCGTGTTGCTGGCAGGCATGCCCGACGAGGACGTGTTGAGCCGCTTGCAAGCCAGTGACCGCCAAGCCCTGACCCGCCACACGCTGACCGATGTCAACGCGCTGCTGGCCAAGGTTCAGGCCACCCGCAAGCAAGGTTGGTCGCTGGTCAATCAGGAACTGGAAGAAGGTCTGGTGTCACTCGCTGCGCCAGTGATGAATCGGGAAGGCCGCACCGTGGCGGCGCTCAACATCAGCGGCCAAGCCAACCGCACCAGCGCCAAGCTCATGCAAGACAGCATGCTGCCGGCGCTGCTGGCTGCGGCCAAGACCGTTTCAAGGCTGCTGGCGTTGAAGCGGCCTGAGCAGAGCGTTAAGTCAGACGTGCGTGCTACGCTTTAGGTATGTTCACGCCTTCTCAAACCGATGTCCGCACTTTCTTCTGTGCGGTCTACGCCAAATCACTGGCGGGCTCGCCACTCGACGCGATGGAAACCATCGTCAGCCAGTGGATCGACGAGCACCCTGAATACCATGCGGACTTCGCCGATGCAGAAGCCGCCGTCGGCAAAATGTACGACATTGAAAGCGGCAAGACCAATCCGTTCCTGCATCTGTCGATGCACCTGACGATCAGCGAACAATGCTCGATCGACCAGCCACGCGGCATCCGCCAAGCGGTCGAATTACTCACCGCCCGCCGCGACTCCCTGCACGCAGCACACCACGAAACCATGGACTGCTTGGGCCAGATGGTTTGGGAAAGCCAGCGCGCCGGGCGCACGCCTGATGGTGCAGCCTACATTGACTGCGTGCAGCGGCACGCTACGCGCGATTGAGCCAACGCACCGGGCTTGTGTTTCGCGAAATCTTCACGGCTCCAGATGTTCACTTAAAGACCTGTAGCGCAATGTACTCATGAATGACTGGTCATATATTGGCTCAGTAGTGTCCGGTTCAATCCGGTTTGACTCATTTAAAAGCCAATACTGGCGCGGCCTGGAGGTCGATTTAATTTGGTGCCGATTTGAAACTTGATTTCTCATTTCTGTGTAGTTTCCCGGGATTGATGCCCTGGGAGATTCGATATGAATGTCGGCAAGACGCTGTTTGCTCAGCTCATGGAATTTGTTCCATGGACGAGTTTTTCGCGTATCGTGCAGCACCAAGGCAGCCGTGAAGATGCACACGTTGATACATGTCTACAGATTATGTCTGTCTCGATTTTTCCGATCCAGAAACACCGATCGACGCTAACCAGTTAAATTTGTTCAACATTTAACCGGACACTACTGAGTTGACATGGCTGCAAATCTGGCGTTCTAGTTAAGCGCGACCCCTGATCGGATAGTCCTTGCTCATCACAAACTGAAGGCCCTTGAGGAGTGACTTCAAGTCGGGACGGGCGAACGGTGCGTTGGAAATGTCGATGATCTGTGCGTTGCCATCCGGATTTATAACGAACAGCGCCGGCTCCGCAAACGATCGGTCGGTTTCCTGTGGCGAGCGCGGATCCGAGATGTAAAGCCCGAGTTGGCGCATCTCAGCAATGGACAGGTCGTAGCCGACGGAAAATTTCCAACCGCATTCGGCTACTTCAGCCTCGGCCTTTTCCTGGCTGTCAGCTGAAACAGTGAACACAACGATATTTGCGGCTTGGAACTCGCCGAGCGTTTCGTTGAGCGTATTCAGGTAGGCCTTGCAAAGCGGACAGTGTTTTCCTCGATAGATGATCAGAAGTCGCCAGCCCGAGCCATTCGCCGGGACGATGCGATCGCCGGAAACGGCATTCCACCCCATCATCGGGAACTTTTCGCCAGCGCCCATTTTCATGGTGTTCATAATTTCTCCTGGACGTCTAACGTTTCATTGATTTAATGCCTACGTTCAACCTGACCAAATAACCGGCTGCCGATACTTTGCCAAGGCCTCTCAAGCGCCGAGCGCATCGGCCAATGCTGAAAAATCTGCCGCGTCGATGTCCGGGGATCCTGCGAGCGGGAACATCTGCTGGCCTGAACGTGCGATGAATGCGGTCTGCAGTCCGGCCCACTTCGCGCCCGCAACATCCCACCCATGCGCAGCCACCAACATGCAATCGCCGGGAGCTACTGACATTGCCTTTGCGCCCCAAATGTAGACACCCTGGTGCGGCTTGAATAAACGCGTAGTCTCAACGCTCAACTGCTGCTCGAATAAGTCCGTCAGGCCGGCGTACTCCAATTGCGCACGGACCCCAGCCGTTGACGAATTTGTCAGCGTCGCGAGGCGGTAACCCGCGCGCTTGAGCCGCTCCAGGGCGGGCGTCACGTCGGGATGCGCCGGCAGTGTGCGCATGACACTCAATACCTGCTTGGCTTCGGTGGCGGTCAGGGAGATGCCGCGGTTGCGCGCGAGCATCTGCAAAACCGCTGCACCGACTTCCGTCAGGTCAGCATGTTTTCCACTGACCGTCATCACCAAGGAATGGTGCAACATCGCTGAGAACCACAAGGTAGCGCCGCTCTGGTCGAGCAGAATGTCATCAACCCTTTGCTTGATCGGTGCCAGATCGAGCAGCGTTTCATTAACGTCAAAAAGAAGAACCTTGGGACGCGATTGTTGTTCCAGCATCATGCACCTTCATGTGGATGATTTGACGAGCCCGACTGGAGGCACAGGCTTGTTGGCACCATCAACGTAGTCCAGCTCTAGGCGTTGAGTTCAAAAGCAGCTTGCCGTAGGTCCATCCCAGCACTGTGCCGAAAATGAGGTGAAGTACGAGCGTCATCATCGGCGCCATCAGACCCATCGCCATTCCAAACATGCCGACCCCGGCCATGGGCATCACCATAATCATCATGATCAACCAGCCCAAAAAGCCGATGATCACGCCGTGCCCGGTGGGACTGTCGCCCGGTAAGCGCTCGCTCAAAATGACCATTGCCGCGCCGTACCCAACCACGCCGATGGTGGAGTGGACGGCCCAACCCAGCGCCGCACCGCCGCCCATCGTTACAGCGATCATGTTGATGATGTCGAGATCTGGCATCACGCCCATCTTTGTCTTGAGCACCATCAAAAGAGACAAGACGATCGTAGCGGCCATTCCAGCCAATAGACCATTGAACACTCTCTGCATGTGAACTCCTTCTTTCCGTTAACTAAAGTGGGGCCGCCCGACTGGCAACGCCTTACTTCTTCGCCGCTTCGTTGCCGATGATGCCGCCGATGGCGGCGCCACCCACTGTCCCGACAGTGCTACCACCTGTCAGGATGGCACCCGTCACTGCGCCAATACCGGCGCCCGCTGCGGTGTTTTGTTCACGCGGGGAAATACCTGCGCAACCCCCGAGACCCATGAGCACAGCCAGACCGAGGGCGGTCAGTGCAGAGCCGAATAAAGTACGGGCGGTGCTCATTTCAACTTCAAGTCGTTGGTCACGCTTTTGACGCCGCTGACGACTTTGGCCACGTCTCCAGCGCGCTCTATGCCGGTGCGCGTGCTGACGAAGCCACTGAGCTGAACGAGACCGTTAAAGGTCTCTACATTGACCTCTGCTGATTTCAGCATCGGGTCTTTGTAAATGGCGGTTTTGACCCTTGCGGTGACGGTCGTGTCGTCAATGTATTGGCCCACTGTCTGCTGTTGCGAATCTGTGGCGAAGCCAGTCAACGGCGCAAAGGCACAGGCGGCCACGAAGACAGAAATAAGTGAGAAGTATTTCATAGGGTGTCCTTGAAAATGGGATTGCTTTGAAATCTCAATGTCAAAACGCGTGGATTCTGGGCCTCCACCTGACGTAGGAGGCGTTTGTCTCCGGTGGCTCATCGTCACATGCGCCCATTTCCGTGTCTGTAGTCCAATACGCCGCAGGAACCTTAAATTGACTTCATATGTTTTATATTATTCAAAATTAAATGAAACATTTTTAAGTACATATACGATGTGTCCTACCGAACCCTGGAGCTTGCGCCTACATAGCTTTTTGCAAACGCCATCCAAGCTAGTGCCAGCAGTCTGCAAGCTGAGACAACCCGCAAGCCACCCTGAGCCTTCACCGTAAACCGAAAGCCGCCCCTTATGGAAAAACATCAACATCCACTGCAGGGCAGCAACCATCCTTCTGCCACGGCCGAAACGCAAGTGCACGATGGCGGGGCACAGACGAATCCTTCAGAACTGCTGAAGGATCCTGTGTGCGGAATGAACGTCACTGAACAGTCAGCGAACAAACATGAACATGCGGGAAGGCCCTATTACTTTTGCAGCGTGGGGTGCAAAACAAAATTTATCGCCGACCCTGAGCGATATTTGAAGCCGAGGCAAGATCCGGTTGCCCCTGATACTTTCAAGGCGGTTGCAGGCACGATTTATACCTGTCCCATGCACCCGGAGATACGTCAAGACCATCCGGGTCATTGCCCCAAGTGCGGCATGTCGCTCGAACCGCTCATGCCCAGCATGGAAGACGATGAAAACCCCGAGCTCAAGGATTTTTCCAGGCGCTTTTGGTGGACGCTGCCACTGACGGTCGTCGTTACCGTGCTCGCGATGTTCGGTCACCAAATTGGCTTGTTCGCAATGGCGACGCAAAGCTGGGTGGAACTCATTCTGACGCTGCCCATCGTGTTGTGGGCAGGGCAACCATTCTTTGTGCGTGGCTGGCAGTCTGTTGTCAATCGGAGTCCAAATATGTGGACCTTGATTGGGCTTGGAACCTCCGCCGCCTTCATCTATAGCGTGGTCGCTACTGTTGCGCCGGATGTGTTTCCGCCTTCATTTGTAGCGATGGGCCGCGTGGCGGTCTATTTTGAGGCGGCTGCTGTCATTATTTCCCTCACCTTGCTCGGACAGATGCTGGAGCTAAAGGCGAGGTCCCAGACGTCAGCAGCCATCAAGTCTCTTCTCGGTCTGGCTCCGAAGACGGCACGCCGCATCAAACCCGATGGGACGGAAGAGGACGTAGAGCTGGCGCATGTCCACGAGGGTGATTTGCTCAGGGTTCGTCCGGGAGAGAAAGTGCCCGTGGATGGCATGGTGACGCAAGGAAGCAGCGCTGTTGATGAGGCCATGCTGACTGGCGAACCCTTGCCTGTTACCAAGCGGGTTGGCGATAAACTCATCGGCGCCACGCTCAATACCTCCGGTGCCATGGTGATGCGTGCTGAGCATGTCGGTTCAGCGACCGTTCTCTCGCAAATCGTCCAGATGGTCGCACAAGCTCAGCGGTCAAGAGCGCCGATGCAGCGCATGGCAGACCGAGTCGCTGGCTATTTTGTGATGGCCGTCGTCTCGGCAGCCTTGCTGACGTTTTTGGTTTGGGGATTCTTTGGGCCGCAACCCAGCTGGGTTTTCGGTCTGATCAATGCGGTCTCTGTGCTCATCATTGCCTGCCCCTGTGCGTTGGGCCTGGCCACGCCAATGTCCATCATGGTCGCTACGGGAAGGGGTGCTACGCAAGGGATACTGTTTCGCGATGCCGCTGCGATTGAGAACTTTCGCAAGGTCCAAGTCTTGATTGTTGACAAGACCGGGACGCTGACCGAGGGTCGCCCTGTATTTGAAAAGGTTTTTGCTGTGGCCCCCTACAGCGAAGACGAAGTTTTGCGTTTAGCGGCCAGTCTGGATCAAGGCAGCGAGCATCCTTTGGCTGAAGCCATTGTCCGAGCAGCCAAGGAGAAAGGAATGACTCTTTCAAAGGTTGATGGTTTTGAATCCGCGACTGGCATTGGTGTTCGCGGTGGAGTCGACGGCAAGTGGCTCTCTCTTGGAAATACGGCTTTGATGGCGCAAGACAAGGCGACCGTTGATAGCGACGCACAGTCTCAGGCAGAGGCGCTTCGGCTTGGAGGGGCCAGTGTCATGTCGCTGGCCATCGACGGACAGTTTGCCGGCCTGTTGGCTGTGTCAGATCCGGTCAAGAAAAGCACTCCGGCTGCGCTGAAGGCGCTCCAAGATGCCGGTATTCGAATCATCATGGCGACAGGAGACGGACTTACAACGGCGAAATCAGTGGGCCAGCGCCTAGGGATAGACGAGGTTCACGGGGAAGTCAAACCCGCCGACAAATTGGCGCTTGTAGAGCGGCTTCAGGCTCAAGGGCTGGTCGTCGCAATGGCCGGGGACGGCATCAACGATGCGCCAGCATTAGCCAAGGCTGACGTCGGTATTGCGATGGGCACGGGGACTGATGTGGCGATGAACAGTGCCCAGGTCACGCTGGTTAAAGGGGATTTACGGGGCATTGCCACGGCGCGCGAGCTTTCCAATGCAACCATTGCAAACATGAAGCAAAACCTAGGTTTTGCGTTTGTCTACAACTCGCTTGGTGTGCCTTTGGCCGCGGGCCTGCTGTTCCCATTCACTGGCTGGCTACTGTCTCCCATGGTCGCGGCCTTGGCGATGAGCTTGAGCTCTGCCTCGGTCATTACCAACGCACTGCGCTTGCGCGGCAAAATAAAACCTAACTGATTGGCGATTCGCGCTATGTCGCTCTGATTTAAGCTGGCTGAAAGCGGTCATTCGCAAACGTCAGCTTCTGGCCTCCATCGCTGGCTGCCCTTAGGCTACAAACCGCTCCCGAAACTGATGAGCATTTATGGGAAATTGACGTTTGATGCGAACGGCCTGTGAATCGTAAATTCACACCAATGTGCGGCCTCTTACTGCACGTAATTCCAGCGACTGGCGTCCTTTTCCATATAGGTATTTAACCCTATCGCGATCGAGGGCGGACTCCCGGTGCCAGAATGAAAGTGTCATAACTGTCACAGGAGAACCCGATGAAAGTTGAATTATTTGATGCCATTGTGATTGGTGCAGGTCAGGCTGGGCCGGCGCTGGCCGCGCGATGTATCAAAGAGGGCTTGCATACGGCGGTGATTGAGCGTGGCCATTTTGGCGGCACTTGCGTCAACAGCGGTTGTGTGCCGACCAAGACGCTGGTGGCCAGCGCTCGGGCCATTCATCTGGCGCGGCGGGGCGCCGAGTTCGGGTTTTCCGCGGGGGATATCCGGGTCGATATGGCGCGCATCAAGGCGCGCAAGGATGAGCAGGTGCTCCAGTCACGCGATGGTGTTTACCAGTGGATGCGCGGTCTGGACAATGCCGAGGTGATACGCGGCGAGGCAAAATTTGTAGCGCCAGCCACGCTGAAAGTGGGTGAACGGACCTTGAGCGCGCCACGTATTTTTATCAATGTCGGTGGCCGCGCCACCGTGCCGGATATTCCGGGGGTGGCGGATGTGCCCTGGCTGGACAACGTCTCCATCATGGAACTTACCGAAGTACCCGAGCACTTGGTGATTGTGGGCGGCAGTTATATTGGCCTGGAGTTTGCACAGATGATGCGGCGTTTTGGTGCCCGGGTCACGGTGGTTGAGTTGTCTGAGCAATTGCTGCCGCGCGAGGATAAGGATGTTTCGGACGGCATTCGTGGCGTGCTAGAGGCCGAGGGCATCAATTTTATTCTGGGTGCCAAATGCATCTCGCTGGCGCGCGACGGTGAACGTATTGTGGTGGGCGCCCGGTGCGGCTCGGAGCAGCCTGCTGTGGTCGGTAGTCATGTGCTGCTGGCGACCGGTCGGCGACCCAACACCGATGAACTGGGTCTGGACACCGCCGGCATCACGCTGGATAAACGCGGCTACATCACCGTCGATGAGCAGCTGCGCACCAGTGCCGAAGGTGTGTGGGCGGTGGGCGACTGCAACGGTCGGGGAGCGTTTACCCATACGTCCTGGAATGACTACGAGATCGTTGCAGCGAATCTGTTTGATGGCGAGTCCCGCCACGTCAGTGCCCGGGTGGCCTGCTATGCCTTGTTTATCGATCCTCCCTTGGGCCGGGTTGGAATGAGCGAA
>JABMMH010000374.1 GCA_013205645.1 Polaromonas sp.
CATCCAAGGCGGCGTAGCCCAGCATGCGCTCGGCACCGACGTTAAAAATCTGAATCACGCCGTTGGCGTCGGTGGCGATGCTGGAGAAGTTGGCACTGTTAAAAATCGCGTTTTGCAGTGCGCCGGTATTGAGCACGGCTTTTTCTGTGCGCGGTGGTTCGCTCATCTCAGCAGATATGTTGAACATTTCGAGCGGTTTACTATTGTTTTGAGTCATGCAATTTCAATTGTGAAATATGTTGCGCAATGGATTCTTGAACAAGGGAGAAGGTTTTATTTATGCGCAGTAGGTCATCGAGCAGGCCACAGAGTAGCGCCACGGCCTGGGCATTTTCATCCCCTCGCTGGTGGGACTGGACCGGGGACCGGCAAGCCAAGCGTTCAGCCAGTTCGTCGTCGGCACAACCGCCACGGCAAGCCAGCTGGAGTTTATCGACCTTATCGTGCAGTATCTGACAGAAAACGGCGTGATGGACGCGGCGCGGCTTTACGAGTCGCCGTTTACCGACATCAGCCAGCAGGGGCCAGAGACGCTGTTTTTGCCTTGCCGGGTGACTAAGATGATTCAGGTGCTCAATGAGATTCGAAAACGGGCGGTGGCTTGATGATGTTGACGCCGACCCAATATTCAATCGGCGCCGACAACCCCAACACTGGCTGAGCTTTTTGGCCAACGTTTTTGTGACGTCAACATCGCTATGGGCCTCTCCGGCGCTGACCAAACCACCCCGGCCGCTTCGCTATTGACGCGAGACAAAAAGCCAGAGACCAACAACGAACGCGATCGCAAGCAATATCCTCATGGTAATACCCGACCAGAAGGTCAACACATCAGAACTTGGTCGACAACCGGCTACGATTTAGATGAATTTGCTACCTGCCATTGGCCAACAGCGGTCACAGGTGACAGTTCATTCAACGGTTTTTATCAATGGTTGCGGGGGTGAAAAAAAACTGCTGCTACTTTCACTTGTCACAGTTCAATAAATCAGCCGTTATTTACCAGTGTGACAACAAGCCAAGGCGACCATACTGACCGCAAAGAACAAAGACGACCCCATCTCCCAATGGACGCAAAGGCTGCGTGAACGCAGTGGCTAGAAAGAAGCGGTTGTTGTGCTGGCCAACAAAAACGTCAGAGTATTGTGGGCAGTCAATTGCAGGGAATCTGCAGATATTGAGCCGCTATCTCGGAAAATTCATCTCTTTGGGGGTCGAAACCGGTCTCTTCCTTGAGAATTTCGGACACTCGTGGTGCCAATTTGGCTGCCAGACGGGCATCCAGGAATAGCATTCGAGAGCGACGCGCAAGCATGTCTTCCACAGTCAGCGCATATTCATGGCGCGCAGCAAAGCGCACCATGGCCTCGCTCAAGCCGGGTGCAAGCCAGACATCGGCACCAGGCAACCCATCTAGTAAAGTGCATTCACTGCCGTACGAATGGGCCCCTTCGGTTTTACTGACCGAAACCTGTGCAATCCCAGCAGGTGAATCAGCACCCACGAGGCGCAAATCCTCTGTCCGCCCTGCAGGGCGCGGCTCCAGCAGCCCTTTTTCAGCGCATTTTTTCAGCACATCCTCGGCCATGGCCCGGTAGGTGGTCCATTTTCCACCGGTGACCGTGACCAGGCCACTGCGGCTGACAATCACGGTGTGTTCCCGGCTCAGGGCCTTGGTACTTTCGCCATCGTCGTCCTGCGGTTTGACTAGGGGCCTTAAGCCCACCCAGATGCTTTTGATGTCAGCGTGCGTGGGCGCTTTGCGCAGATAACGTGCCGACTCTCTCAATATGAACTCAATTTCTTCCACGAAGGCCTGGGGTTCGCGCGCCAGATCATGGCGTGGCGTATCTGTGGTGCCCAGAATCACCTTACCCAGCCAAGGCACCGCAAACAGCACCCGGCCATCCGACGTCTTGGGCACCATCAGCGCCGTGTCGGAGCCCAGAAAGCTGCGGTCCACTACGATATGCACGCCCTGGCTCGGGGCCACCATGGGCTGAATCGCATTGCCGCCGCCTGCGCTGTGCGCCTCGCTATCCATTTCACGCAGGGCGTCCACCCAGACGCCAGCGGCGTTGACCACACAGCGGGCGCGCACGCGGTAGCTCTTTCCGTTGACCGTGTCCCGCGCCTGCAGTCCACTGATTTTTCCACCCTCATAAGAGAGACTGGTAGCCGCACAGTAATTCACCAGCAGCGCACCGTGTATGGCAGCCGTGCGGGCCAACGCCAGGGCCAGGCGCGCATCATTAAACTGGCCGTCCCAGTATTGCACACCGCCCTTGAGTCCTTCCATGCGTACTGTGGGCAAAGCCTTACCTGTGGCATTGCGCCCGAGCAAGCGAGTTTTGCCCAGACCGGCCTTGCCCGCCAGCAGGTCGTACACCGTCAGACCGATGCCGTAAAACGGCGATTCCCACCAATGGTAAGAAGGCATTACGAAGGACAGCGGTTGCGCCAGATGTGGCGCGTTGCGCAGCAGGGTGGGGCGCTCGTGCAGAGCCTCGCGCACCAGTGAAATATTGCCTTGCGCCAAGTAGCGCACTCCACCATGCAC
>JABMMH010000375.1 GCA_013205645.1 Polaromonas sp.
CATCCAGTTGTAGTTGCCCTTGACGGTGTTGATCTCGCCATTGTGTGCGACATAACGGTACGGATGGGCCAGCGGCCATTCAGGGAACGTATTGGTCGAGAAACGCTGGTGCACCAGCCCCAAGGCGGAGACGCAACGCACATCGCTGAGGTCTTTGAAGTAAACGCCCACTTGATCGGCCAGCAGCAAGCCTTTGTAGACCACCGTGCGGCTGGACATGCTCGGCACGTAATATTCTTTGCTGTGCGTCAGCTTGAGGTTTTGAATGGCCCGGCTGGCGGTTTTGCGAATGACGTAGAGTTTTCGCTCCAGCGCGTCTTGCACGATCACGTCATTGCCGCGACCGATGAAAATTTGGCGCAGGATGGGTTCTTTTTCGCGCACGGTCGGCGACATCGGCATGTCACGGTTGACCGGCACGTCGCGCCAGCCCAACATCACTTGGCCCTCGAGGCGAACAGCGCGCTCCATGGCTTGCTCACATGCCAGTCGTGATGCGTGCTCTTTCGGCAAAAACACCATGCCAACGCCGTATTCGCCAGGCGGCGGCAGTTCAATGCCTTGCAGCGCCATGTCTTCGCGGTACAGCGCATCCGGCAGCTGAATCAAAATACCTGCGCCATCGCCCATCAATTTGTCGGCGCCGACTGCGCCCCGATGGTCCAGGTTTTCGAGGATCTTCAGACCCTGCTGCACGATGGCATGGCTCTTATGGCCCTTGATGTGCGCCACAAAGCCCACACCGCAAGCGTCATGCTCGTTGTGGCCTGAGTACAAACCGTGTTGTTCAAAATCCTTGATTTCAGCAGCCGTGGTCATGGCAATCCCCATCCAAAACAGTCAATAAAAATCCGAGAAGTAAGCATAGTGCAATGCAACAACAATGCCAAACAAAATAAATGGGGTCAGAACCCATTTATTTTGTTTAAACTGATCGATTAAATAAATTAGGGACAGATTAAAATTAATGACAAGGGCTATAGCTCAGGCGTGTCAAGACTGCCCGGAAGTCTGGGTCTGCCGCGTTGTCCAGGCGCTAGGCGACGCGTCGTCTCCTCTTGTAAGCTCTTCAAAAACGCTGCCGAGCCCAATGCCCAACCCGTCAAGGCGGTGTGCGTCAGGGCTTCTTGCTGCTGAAGCGAAATGCCTGCCCGCACCAAATCACGGTACGCCGCCTCGCGTGCAAACGGCGTGTTGCCCAGGTTCCAAAGCAGTGCATGTGGCGTCACTAGCTTGTCCACGGCTTGTCCAATACAGTGCCTGTGGCTTGACCAGCCGTACTGTGCTGGCTCGGCCACCATGCCTGCGCGCACCGGATTGAGGTCGATATAGACCATGCAGGCGAGCAAATAGCGCTCGGTTTCGATCAGCGTCGATTTGTAGCGACCTTCCCACAAAGTGCCGCTGCGACCATGCCGATTGTTGAAATACCGCACATAGCTGCGACCCACCGCTTGCATCATCTGCGGTAGGCCGTCTTGGGTTTCAGGCGTGGCCAGCAGGTGAAAATGATTGTCCATCAGCACATAGGCGTGCAACGCGACTTTGCAGCGGGGCGTGTGCTCCGCCAGCAAGGCCAACAGGCGCAACCGGTCTGCGTCATCCAGCACGATCGGCTGCCGGTTGTTGCCACGCTGGATCACATGGTGCGGATAACCGGGGACGGTGAGGCGGGGTTGGCGGGCCATGGTCGGATGGTCCTATTACAAGAGCTTGCGACCCGTCAGCCGCTCATGCTCGCGGCCGGCAAAACGGTCCGTCATGCCTGCGACGTAGTCGGCCACAGCGCGGGCTGCATCCGGTCTGGCGGCATGCTCAGGCGGCATTTCAGACGGCTGCGCTGAATAAGCGTCGAACAATTCACGCACCACGATCTGAGCCTGACCTGTCATCTGCATCACTTGGGGATGGCGGTAGAGCTGCGCAAACAAAAACTGCTTTAGCGCCGTCGATTGCGCGTGCATGGCGGGACTGAAACGCAGCAAGGGACCCGCCAACCGGGCCTCCTCTGCACTGGCCGGTGACGACTGATGCAGCGCCTGCCGGGTGGCGGCGATCACGTCATAAACCTGCGCACTGAGCATGCGGCGGATGGTTTCGTACAGCAAGCGGCGTGCGCGTGGCGGTTCGGCCAAGTCGGGAAACTCGGCCAGCGCCTCGACGCGGTAGCGCTCAAACAACTCGACCGACTGCAGCTGCACCATGGTGATCAAGCCGGAGCGCACGCCGTCGTCAATGTCATGCGCGTTGTAGGCGATGGCGTCAGCCAGATTGCACAGCTGCGCTTCCAAGCTGGGCTGACTGCGGTCTAAAAAGCGCCGCCCGACACCGCTAGGTTCTGACTGCTCTATCAGCTCGGCGTTGCGGTGCGAGCAATGTTTGAGAATGCCTTCGCGGGTTTCAAAGGTCAGGTTCAGGCCGTCGTAGGCCGGGTAACGCTCTTCGAGCTGGTCGACCACCCGCAGACTTTGCAAGTTGTGTTCAAAGCCACCATGCGCCGCCATGCAGTCATTCAGCGCATCTTGCCCAGCATGACCAAAGGGCGTGTGACCCAGGTCATGCGCCAGCGCCACCGCCTCCACCAAGTCCTCGTTCAAACCCAAAGGTCTGGCGATCGAGCGGCTCAGCTGTGCAACTTCCAGCGAATGCGTCAAGCGTGTGCGAAACAGGTCGCCTTCATGGTTCAAAAAAACCTGTGTCTTGTAGACCAAGCGCCGAAACGCCGTCGAATGGACAATGCGGTCGCGGTCGCGCTGGTAGTCGGTTCGGGTCGGGGCGACAGATTCGGCAAAACGACGGCCGCGCGTCTTCGATGGATCAGAGGCGTAAACAGCGAGTGTCATGCGGGAATAAACGACTCAGACCGGAACGCAGCACGCGTCAATGACCTCACGCACCAAGGCATCGGGCGCACCGCGGACGATCGCACTGCCTGGCCCGTCGATGACAACGAATTTAAGCTCGCCAGCGTCGGCTTTTTTATCGACTTGCATCAGTGCCATGTAGCGGCCGGCATTGTCAGCCGCATCGAGCGTCGGGCCGACGGTCGGCAAGCCAGCGCGCGCCACCAAGCGGCGCAAGCGCGCCACCAAAGCCGCATCAATCAAACCGAGCCGCTGCGACAACTCTGCCGCCATGACCATGCCGCAACCGACGCCTTCGCCGTGCAGCCAAGCGCCATAACCCATGCCCGATTCAATGGCGTGACCGAAGGTATGACCGAAATTCAAGATCGCCCGCAAGCCCGCTTCACGCTCGTCTTGGCCGACCACAAAGGCCTTGATTTCGCAGCTGCGCTTGACGGCATGCGCTAACGCGGCGCTGTCGCCAGCACGCAAATCATCGATATGGGCTTCGATCCAATCGAGAAAATCCATGTCGGCGATCGGGCCGTACTTGATGATCTCGGCCAGCCCGGCGCTGAGTTCGCGCGGCGGCAAAGTGGCCAACACGCCCAAGTCGCAAATGACGCGTTGCGGCTGGTAAAAAGCGCCAATCATGTTCTTGCCCAGCGGGTGGTTGATGGCGGTTTTACCGCCCACCGAAGAGTCCACCTGCGCCAGCAAGGTCGTCGGGATCTGTACAAAAGGCACGCCGCGCATGTAGCTGGCCGCCGCAAAACCCGTCATGTCGCCAACCACGCCGCCGCCCAAGGCAAACAACACTGTTTTGCGGTCGCAGCTGTTTTCCAGCAAGGCGTCAAAAATCAGTTGCAGCGTCGGCCAATCTTTGTAGACCTCGCCGTCGGGCAAGCTGACCAGCAAGACTTTGGCGTAGTGCGTCTGCAGCGCGTCCTGCAATTGCGCCGCATACAAGGGCGCCACCGTGGTGTTAGAGACGATCAGCGCGGTGCTGGCCCGCGGCAGTCCGGCGTACGTTTCGGGGCGACCCAACAGTTGGCTGCCAATCAGAATGTCGTAAGAGCGCTCGGCGAGCTCAATACGCACTTGCTGCGTCACGGGGAGATCGGGCGGGGAAAGTGGAGCGGTTTGCATGGTCCCAAGTGTATCGGCCGCGCCTCACCCGGGTTATCGCCCGCAGCTCAAGGCCGTGGCGGCTCGCAGGCTTCTAGTTTGAGCTCCAGCATGATGGCGCTGACCAGGCTGGCCACTGAGGGGCGGCCGGTTTCGATGACGTGGTGCGCCGTTTCGCGGTACAGCGGATCGCGCGCCGCGTACAACTCCTTGAGTCGCGCCAGCGGATCGGCCACTTGCAACAAAGGGCGACTTTGGTCGTGGCGCAAACGTCTGAAAACTTCCTCAGGTGCCGAGTGCAAGTAAACCGTGGTGGTGCGCGCAAGCAAATGCTGGCGATTGGCCGGGCGCAACACCGCACCACCGCCAGTCGACAAGACGCAGCTCTCGCCTTGCGTCAACTCATCGATCACCGCCTCTTCGAGGTCGCGAAAAGCCGGCTCCCCCTCACGCTCAAAAAACTCGCGAATGGAAGCACCGATGCGGTTCTCCATCACGTGGTCTGAGTCTATGAAGCGGCAACCGATGCGCCTGGCCAGCTGACGGCCGACCGTGGTTTTCCCGGAGCCGGGCAAGCCGACACAGGCGATTCGTTGCGGATTCGAGTTCGAGTTCAAGATCTATGGGTTGAAAATCGTTTGAAATTTGGCTGACCAGTTGAAGGTGGAAAGCATAACCGTGCTCAGCGGCGAGGTTCGGAACCCCTTCATGGCGAATTGAGAATACCCGGCCAGCCTTCGGTGCCCAGCGCTTGCACCGGCGCAGGCAAGCCCTCGGGCAACAGTTGCGGGGTGATGAAGACCAGCATTTCAGACTTGCTGGTGCTGCGGATGCGGCTTCTGAACAGCGCCCCGACGATGGGCAGATCGCCCAACAGTGGCACCTTGGTGTCGTCGTTACGCTCGGTTTGCTCAAAAATCCCGCCGATGGCGACCGTGCCGCCGTTTTCGACCAACACTTGGGTTTGAATGCGCTTGGTGTCGATGGCAAAACCGTTGACAGTGACACGGCCCACGCTGTCTTTGTTGACATCAAGCGTCAAGATGATGTTGCCTTCTGGCGTGATCTGCGGCGTGACTTCAAGCCTCAAGCTGGCTTTGCGCCACTCGATCGATGGCGCAGTCGTGGCCGTGCCGCCGGTCTGGTACGGCAGCTCGGTGCCCTGCTCGATCATGGCTGTCACCTGGTCTGTGGTGACAATCCGCGGACTTGAAATGATCTTGCCTTTGCCGTCCGCCTCCAGCGCCGATATTTCTAAATTCAGCAAACGCGTCAGCGAGGAATTGAACAGCGAGACCGCAAAGGTCGCGCTGGCGGTGCCATTTTGCGGCGCTGCGGGCAAATTGACGAAGTCCCCGGTGGTCGCCCCATAGTTCTCGCCCAAAACCAGCGCTGCACCTGACGATAAGTCCGGCGTGATGTAGCTGGCGCCAAACTGCGTGTTGCGGCCGCTGTTCAATGTGATCGGCCGTCCGCCGAGGCGGACGCCGATAGAGCGGCCAAACGTGTCAGAGGCTTCGACAATCCGCGCCTCGATCAAGACCTGCCGCACCGGAATATCGAGCTGCCGAATCAACTCTTGAACCTGCGCCAACTTGAGCGGGATATCCGTCACAAATATCTGATTGGTCCGCACATCAGACAGCACGCTGCCGCGCGGCGACAAAATGCGAGTAGTGCCCGCGCTAACGCCAGAACCTCCAACGCGGCCACCCATCAGACTGCGCGACACCTCGGCCGCCTTGGCGAAATTCAGCCTGAACTCCTGTGTGCGCGTCGGCTCAAGCACCTGCAAGGCTTGTTGGGCCAATAGATCTGCTTTTTTTCGCTGTGCCAGCTCAGCGCTGGGCGCGACGTGCAAAATGTTACCGGACTGCAGCATGCCCAAGCCACGTGAGGCCAAGATGATCTCCAGCGCCTGCTGCCAAGGCACCTCTTTCAGGCGCAAGGTGACCGCGCCCATGACGCTGTCAGAGACCACGATGTTGAGCCCCGTGAACTCAGCCATGATGCGCAGCAGTGCATGGATTTCGATGTTGTGAAAATTCAGAGTGATCAGATCTGCATCAGCGCTTTTTGAGCTTGCGCTGAGGCCCTCAAGCTGGGCCGGGGTAGCGGCTTCAGCAGCGACGGGCAGACCTGTCATCGTCCAAGCGGTGGAGGACAACGCCGCCAGCCCCAGCACAGCGGCTACCCGTGCAAGTCTGAGTCTTGTTGTTGACTGCGTGACGTGCCTGCTCATCATGGCTCATGCACCAGCGCCAAGCTGATGACGCGCTCTGACGCTTGGCCGAGCGCGTTGCGCGCGACCTCCCACACGACCAAGCCAGACTCCGTGATGGCGTTGACGCGTCCCTGGTCTTGACCGATCTTGTCCCCGACCCGGACTGAATAGATCAAGCCTTGCACGCGCAGCAGCGCCAAGGTATCGCCACCCCGCTGCACACTGCCGACCAGACGCATGCTTGCCAGAGGCAAGGCGTCCAGCGTCGGTTTGCCTGGGTTGGGGACGGCCGTCAGCCGCGTGACATCGGCGGCTTGGGGCGTTTCAGCCGCTGCGATTGTCAGCAAGCGTTGACGGCTGAACGGTTCGACACCTTGGGACTGCGGGTAGACCCGTTGTGGATGGACTGCAACCGCACGCGGCGCCGGCGTGGCCGGCGTGGCCGGCACCGGCGGCGCGTGCTTCGCGCGTTCCTTGTCCATCCAAGCCTGCAACGCCGTTGGGTCTGCTGATTTCGTCTCAGCGCAGCCGGTCAGCCACACCGCCGCCACGAGCAAGATGAAAACTTTGATCCCGCGCAGGTAACCCGACAATGATTCAAAGTTCAAGATGCGCCCTTTGCTGACGTCAGGCTTGGCACCTGAATCGATGGGCGCAAGGTGCGGACCACCGCCTCCATCACCAAGGCGTCGTCTTGAGTCGGCAGCAGCGTGAAGCTCTGGATCGAGACCAACCAAGCCAGGCCAGCGATGTCCGCCGCAAAACCCGCCAAGTCCTGGTAACGACCGACCACACGCAAAGCGATGCGCTGCTGCGCATACAGCGGTTGCGTTGTCAGTGCGGCCGGCCGCAACAACTCGAAGCGCAGGTTGCGGTCGCGGCCCGCCCGGTTCAGGCCTGACAACAACAGGTCTATCTCATCCTCGCCAGGCAATTGATTTTCAAGCAATTCCAGCTGCTGCTGTAGCAGCGCTTGCTGGCTTTGCAACTGAGGCCATGGCGCTGCGCGCAGCAGCTTGGCGCTGAACTCAGTCCGCAGTCGCTCATGCGCCAACTCTGCGTGCTTCAAAGCTTGATGATCAGCCGACACCCACAGCAGCCACAACATGCCGACAACGGCCCAACAGACCACCACAGGTATCAATTGACGCAGCCAAGCAGGCCAAGCCATGGGCGCATTGCGATCTATGGCTTCAAGGTTAAGCCGCAAATTTTGCAGTGAATTGAGCATGCCGTCTTGCCGTCTGTGTCAGTCAAGGCTTGACGCATGCAACTCCGGGCGCTTCAAAAAGGCCCGCATGGAAAAGGGTGTACCCACAGGCTCGCCCTGCTTCACAGACGCGCCAGGGGCTGCCGCTACCTCGATCAACTCGGGCCGCGCCAGCCATTGACCGCCACTGACCATCTGGCGCAACAACTCAAACACCTCTTCACCCGATCGGGCCGCCCCGTGGATGCGGACCTTGTCGCCGTCCTGTTTCAGAGCGGTCAAATACAGGCCGTCCGGCAAGTGCGTCGCTAACTCCCGCATCAAAATCCCCGCCAACTGGCTTTCATCACGCAAGTCTTGCAGCGCGGCTTCACGCAGCCGCAGCAGTGCAAGATCCGTTTTGAGCTGTACCTTGCGCTTGAGCTGCCCGTCAAGCAAGGTGACGGCTTGTTGCAGGTCGCTGTTGGCAGCCCGCTGTTCCGTCAACTGACGCGCCAGCCAAGCTGACGAGGCAACGGCTATCAGCGCGCCGACGACGGCCGCAAGTCCCATTGAGACAGCGAATGCTTTGCGCTTGCGCGCCAGTGCCCACTGCCGATGCGGTAATAAATTAATCAGCATGCGCCGTGAAACCGCCGCAAGGCCAGACCACAGGCCGTCAACATGCTTGAGCGCTCGGCCGAGTGGCAAGCCGCGTTTTGGCGGTCTTTAAGGACACGCATGCCATTGAACGTGTCAACCAGCAGGCAATCTGAAAATGTCCGCTGCTTGATCGCCTGTTGCAAGGCTGGCAGCCAGGGCGATGCGCCCGCCAACAAAATGGTGTCCATCTTTCGCTGCGGTGCAGCGGACAAAAAGCCGTCGAGCGCACTGGCCAAGTGATCGGCCAGCGTCTGAATAAATGGCGAGGACGCCAAAGCGGCTTGCGCATAACCAACCGGCAAGGCTTCCTGACATTGATGAAGGTCGTTGCTGTGCAGCGGCAGGCGTACCGCGTGAACGACCTCCCCCTGATACGTCACGTGCAGACTGCAGCCCTCGGCGTCGACTTGAATCAGCGCCATCATCGGGTTGACGGGCGCTGACTGCCGCACCCTGATCAAACGACGTGCGGCCAGCATGGAGGCTTCGGCCTCGACATCCAAAACAACCGCTTCGAGTCCAGCCGCCTCGGCCAGGCCCAAGCGATCTTGCACTTTGTCATTGGCGGCGGCCACAATCCAGACCTCAACCTCAGCACCCTGCCCTGGCGCCTGCGCCCGACCCTGCACTTTGTAATCCACGTGCATGTCGGCCCATGGTTTGCCACTCAAACGCTCTACTTCAGCCTCGACTTGACGCTGCAATTCAGTTTCGCCAAAATCTGAAGGCACCCGGATTTTGCTGACGCTCACCGCCGAGGCAGGCATGGCCAGCGCCACTTGCCTTGTGTGGCTGCCACTGGTTTTGACCAGCCGCCTAAGCGCTGCGACAACCTCGTCAAATTGCGCGATGTGGCCCGCCACCATCCAACCCGGCTGTAACGGCTCCATGACGCAGCACTCCAACACCAAGTCGGCTTTGTCGTCTTGGGCCAATTCAACCCATTTCAGGCTTGACGTACTGACATCCAAACCAATCAGGGGCTTGGGGTTTGACTTGAAAATGCGCCTCAAGTGAGTACCAAAGTGGTTTTCATATCGGCGAGTATCGCCATTATTGTCACTTGTTAAGTACTTATATTACATTTTTTACACTTCGCCCTGATCAGGAACGACTACTGACAAGACCGGTCAACATGAACTGCTCAGCGTTTTTATAATGCTGGGCTGTCCTAAGATCGAACCCATGCTTCCAAAAAATCCCAAAGCCAAAAATACTGCCAACTTGCCAGACAGTCCGCGCCCAACTGCCGTCCGTCTGTTCCTCTGGGCAAGCGGCTTGGCCGCTGCGGGTGGGCTCTGCTTGGTGTTGGTGCTGGCAGTCGCACTGTCGGTGGCCTATCCGAATTTGCCGGATATCTCTGACCTGTCGAATTACCGGCCCAAACTGCCTCTGCGCGTGTTCTCCGCAGACGGTGTGCTGATTGGCGAGTTCGGCGAAGAGCGGCGCAGCCTGACCCCCATCAAGGACATCCCGCAAGTCATGAAGGACGCGGTGTTGGCGATTGAAGACGCCCGCTTCTTCGAGCATGGCGGCGTTGATTACTTGGGCATGGGTCGCGCCGTGTTGGCCAATTTCGGCCGCGCCAAAAGCCAAGGCGCCTCAACCATCACCATGCAGGTTGCGCGCAACGTGTACTTGTCGGCTGAGAAAAGCTACACCCGCAAAATTTATGAAATCTTGCTGACCTTCAAGCTCGAACACATGTTGACCAAGGACCAGATTCTTGAGATCTACATGAACGAGATCTATCTGGGCCAGCGGGCTTATGGTTTTGCTGCCGCATCTGAAACTTATTTTGGCAAACCATTGAAAGACCTCAGCATCGCTGAAGCCGCCATGCTGGCGGGACTGCCCAAAGCACCTTCCGCCAACAACCCGATCAGCAACCTAAAACGGGCGCAAGCACGGCAGCAGTACATCATTGAGCGCATGGAGGAAAACAAATTCATCACCAGCGCGCAAGCTGTGGCCGCCAAAAAAGAAGAACTGAAAATTCGACGTGGCGGAAGAGACGAACGCGTCAATGCCGAGTTCGTTGCAGAAACCGCGCGCCAACTCGTCTTCAGCCAGTACGGCGATGAAACCTACACCCGTGGCCTGAACGTCTACACGACCTTGTCCTCGGTTGACCAGGCCGCCGGCTACAAAGCCCTGCGCAAAGGCATCATGGATTTTGAGCGCCGCCAGGTCTACCGCGGGCCAGAAAAATTTCTGACCTTGCCGGACGATCCTCAAGAAGCCGAAGATGTGATTGACGACGCACTCGCCGACAGCCCGGACAACGGTGACGTCATGTCGGCCGTAGTGCTCGAAGCCACGCCGAAAAAAATCACCGCTGTCCGGCGTAATGGCGAGGCGGTCTCCATCACCGGTGATGGCCTGAAGCCAGCCCAATCGGGCTTGAGTGACAAAGCCCCGGCCAACATTCGACTCCGCCGCGGCGCGCTGATACGCGTCGCCAAAACCGAGAAAAGCACTTGGGAAATCACGCAGTTGCCTGAAGTCGAAGGCGCTTTCGTCGCCATAGACCCGCGTGACGGCGCTATCCGCGCACTGGTCGGCGGCTTCGATTACGGCAAAAATAAGTTCAACCACGTGACGCAGGCATGGCGCCAGCCGGGTTCCAGCTTCAAGCCCTTCATCTATTCAGCCGCGCTTGAAAAAGGCTTCACGCCGGCCACTGTCATCAACGACGCGCCCTTGTTTTTTGACTCAGGTGTGACCGGCGGCCAGCCGTGGGAGCCCAAAAATTACGACAGCACGTTTGATGGCCCGATGAGCATGCGGACCGCCTTGAAAAAGTCCAAGAACATGGTTTCCATCCGCATCTTGCAAGCCGTCGGCACGCAAAACGCGCAAGACTGGATCGGTCGTTTTGGCTTCGAGGCAGACAAACACCCGGCTTACCTGACGATGGCGCTAGGCGCCGGGTCGGTCACGCCAATGCAGATGGCCACGGCTTATTCGGTCTTTGGCAACGGCGGCTACCGCATCAACCCCTACCTGATCACCAAGATCACCGATCAGCAAGGCCGCACGCTGGTAGAAACACCCGCGCCAGTGCGCGACGAAAGCACCCGCGCGATTGAGCCGCGCAATGCGTTCATCATGTCCAGCCTGTTGCAAGAAGTGACTCGTACCGGCACTGCTGCCAGAGCCCAAGCCATGCTCAAGCGCCCCGATCTGTATGGCAAGACAGGCACCACCAACGACTCCATCGACACGTGGTTTGTTGGCTACCAGCCGACGCTGACGGCCGCTGTTTGGATGGGCTACGACAAGCCCAAAAAACTCGGTGACCGTGAAACCGGCGGCGGTCTGAGTTTGCCGATCTGGATCAACTTCATGGAGACGGCGCTGAAGTCAACGCCGGTCGCAGAAATGCCCGTACCAGCCGGCGTAGTGAACGTCGACGGCGAGTGGTATTACGAAGAATATGCCCGCGGTGCTGGCATCAGCAGCATGGGCGTCGAAAACCGCCCGTCAGGCTTGCCAGGCGAAGCCGGTAAGCCGGGGGCGCCGGTTCAGGTGACGCCGCCGTCGGACGAACGCCGACGCATTCTGGATTTGTTTAAAAGTTAAGCCGTCTTAAAACGCAAAGAGCAGCGGCTGGCCCGCTTGCTCGCTGGCGTAACGAGACAAATTCTTGAAAAATTCTTCGCCCGTTTTGGTGTCAAGCCACTGACCCGAGACGTACTTGTAATGAAAGCCACCAGCACGCGCCGCCAGCCAAATTTCTTGCAAGGGCTTTTGCAGATTGATGATGATCTGGCTGCGATTTTCAAAGGTCAAGGTCACCATGCCACCGGTGCGCTGGTTGTCGACATCAGCGTCTGACTCATCGTTGATCAGGTCGCAGGCTGTTTCAACTGCGTTAAGAACAGCTTCGGCACGGTCTAAGTATTCCAGGTCGCTCATTACAATCCCATCATGTTTGCTTCACTTCAAATTCACGCCCAAATTCTAGGCCGTCGCGCTTTGCCTGTCAGAGCACAAGGCCTTGCCAGTGTCGCCTTCGGCGTCTTGTTGCTTGCAGCTCTGACCGGTTGTGGTCAAAAAGGCCCGCTGTTTTTACCCGGACCACCACCGCCATTGCCCACCACGGCGACTTCCCCGCCACTTGCAGCGCCGACCATCGTCCCCGCGCCAGTCCTCCCAGCTACGCCTAACCGTCCAGCCGCGACAACCCCATGAGCCAGCAACCTTCTATCGTCGGCGCGGTCCAAGCCCTGCCCGGCCATCCTTTTGTGGCCTATCACGGCGCTGAATTGCAGGTCGAAGACGTCCGCCTGAGCCAGCTTGCAGCCGAGCACGGCACGCCGCTGTTTGTCTATTCGAAAGCCTCGATGTTGGCAGCGCTGGCCGCTTATCAACGCGGTTTCGCTGGCCGCCATGCGCAAATTTGCTACGCCATGAAGGCCAATTCCTCGCTCGGCGTGCTGCAGGTGTTTGCCGCCGCTGGCTGCGGTTTTGACATCGTCTCCGGCGGAGAACTCGAACGCGTTTTGGCCGCCGGTGGCAACGCCGCGAAGATCATTTTTTCAGGCGTCGGCAAGACACGCGACGAAATGCGACAAGCCCTGCAAGCCGGCATTGGCTGCTTCAATGTTGAGAGCGAAGCTGAGCTCGATGTGCTGTCGCAAGTGGCTGAGTCGCTCGGTCTGCGAGCCCCCGTCAGCATTCGCGTCAACCCCAACGTCGACCCGAAAACTCACCCGTATATTTCGACCGGCCTGAAAGACAACAAGTTTGGCGTGGCCCACGAAGACACGCTGCGGATTTACCAACACGCCGCCAGTCTCAAAGGCTTGCAAGTGGTCGGCATTGATTGCCACATTGGCTCACAAATCACCGACGCCACACCCTACCTAGACGCCATGGACCGCGTGCTTGATCTGGTCGCCAGCATCGAAGCCAGCGGCATTGTGCTGGCGCACATCGACTTCGGTGGCGGCCTTGGCATCAACTACAACAACGACACACCACCAGCGGCAGATGCGCTGTGGGCGCAGCTGCTGCGCAAACTGGATGAGCGCGGCTTTGGCCAGAAAAAACTCATGATCGAACCCGGTCGCTCACTCGTCGGCAATGCTGGCGTTTGCGTGACCGAGGTGCTTTACGTCAAGCCTGGCGAACTCAAGAACTTCTGCATCATCGATGCCGCCATGAACGACTTGCCGCGCCCGGCCATGTACCAAGCTTTCCATGCCATCGTGCCCTTGCTGGCCGAGCCCGCTGCAACGCCAGACACGCCTGAAATGCGCTACGACGTGGTCGGCCCGATCTGCGAAAGCGGTGACTGGATAGGCCGTGACCGCACGCTGGCGGTCAAGGCGGGCGACCAGTTAGCGGTGCTGTCGGCAGGAGCTTACTGCATGAGCATGTCCAGCAACTACAACACCCGTGGCCGCGCAGTTGAACTGTTGGTCGATGGTGACAAGGTGCATGTGATCCGCGAGCGTGAGAGCGCTAGCGACCAGATGCGGCTTGAACGGCTGGTCAGCCTTTAAAAACGGCGCAGCACTTGCTGGAGCCGGGCGCGGCCGACCGCGTTCAGGTTTTTATTTGTAGTCGCTTCAGCAAAAACTGCCGCAGTCGCCAGCCCAGCAACAAGGCGAGAATCCCGGCATAGACCGCCACTTCGGCAAAGTCATTTTTACCGGCGCGCATCCAGAAAAAATGCAGGACGGCCAAGCCGGCCACTGCATAAATCAGCTTGTGCAGCAACTGCCAGCGCTTTGCGCCCAGCGCCTTGATGGCCGCGTTGAAAGATGTCGCCGCCAAGGGCGTCAGTAGCAACAGCGACAAGGCACCGACTAAAATGAATGGTCTCTTAATAATGTCGATGACGATCTCGTTGACATCAAAACCCATGTCAAACCAGCTGTAACTCAGGAAGTGAATCAGCACATAAAAGTACATGAACAGCCCGAGCATGCGCCGAAAACGCGCCAAGCTCGGTGTCTTGCTC